>CAMAUG010000236.1 GCA_945861255.1 Candidatus Sulfopaludibacter sp. SbA3 | reverse complement strand
GAAAGGCGGCGGCAGGCACTTGCGCCAAGCGGCGCGGGTAGCGATCGCACGCCACCACTTTTCCGCCCGCCGCCAGGATCTGCAAGGTCTTGTTTCCGGGCGCGGCGCACAGGTCAAGCACGCGCATCCCTGGCTCGATTGCCAACAGCGGGACAATCGATTGCGCGCCGACATCCTGTTCACGCCCTGTTTCCTCATTCACGTGGCGGCCCGGCTCGTGCAACGCCGTTTTCGCAATTCCTTCGGCGGCGGCAACGCCGTAGCGCCGCTCCCAGCGCTCCAGCATCCACGCGGGGACGGAATATTCGGTGGCGCGGTCCGGCCATTGCACCGGCTCGCGACTCACCTTGCGCAGGACGGCGTTCACGAACCCGGCCGCGGAGCGCTTGCGCGCGAACTTCACCAGCTCGACGCTCTCCATGACCGCCGCGTGCGCGGGGACGCGATCCAGATAGCGCGCCTGGAACATGCCGATGCGCAAGGCGACGCGCACTTCATCATCTAGTTTAAGATGCGGGCGTCCGGAATAGCGCGCGATCAGGAAATCAAGCTGGCTTTGATACCGCAGGCACCCGAAGACGATGGATTCGGCCAGCGCGGCGTCGCGCGCGTCCATGGCTTCCGTATCCGCGCGCAGCAAGTCCGACGCGTATCCGCCGCCCAGCACCTTGCTGAGGATGTGAAACGCGGCGGCGCGTGCGGGTGAAATTTTCAAGTCCGATGGTCGCAATGTCCGGGGTGGCCGGCGCGGCCGCGAAGTACCGCACGCGACCCATGGGGAAAACACGACGGCCGCCCGCCCGCGCCCGGCCGCCCGTTTCTTACCGTGAAGTGTAGCTCTTCTTGAATCCGTTGCGTCCGTTGGTCAGCGTGAACTTGCCGTTCTTTTCGATGGTCGCCTTGATCCAGTTCCCTTTGCACTGATCGGTGGGTTCCGGATTTGCGATCAGATCCGCACCGGTGTTGTGGTCGCGATTGGGCCCGATGGCCCGATGAATCTGCCACGTGTCTTCCAAGCCCTGGATCTTCTGCACCGTCTCCCACGCGGAATTCTGCCAACCCTTGGTGGGTCCATTGTTCACCACCACCACTTGGGGCTTCAGCGCCAACACGTGCGGCGGAAAGCCGGACTGATCTCCGAAAAACCCGTGATGGGTCGCCTGGAACAAAGTCACGGCGCCCAGCTTGTTGATCGGGCACGCCAATTGCATTTCCATGTCCCATGTAAGGTCACCCAGGTCCAGGAATTTGAATTTACCGTAGGTCAACAGGAAACCCGCGCTGCGCTGGTTCTCCGTAGTATCGGCGGCCTTGGGGGTTGCGTTCATGCAAAACGGATTCACGCCCCCTCCGTTAATGGCGGCCGGGATGACTTCAGCATTGGAACTGACCACCACGGCGTCGACGTCCTTGAGCGGCAGCTTCATTCCGGGTCTCACCTGGGTGCGCTTCCCGGTGGCGACGGACTTGTAACCATCCCAAATCTGCGCACCGCGCCCCTGCCCTTCAATGGAATCGCCATGATCGAAGTACTGGCCGATGGGGATCATCTTCGAAAGAGCTGGAGTCCCACCGGCATGATCGCCGTGGTAATGCGTAGTGAACAGATAGTCGATTTTCTTGAGACCCGCGGCCTGCGCGGCCGCGAAAATCCGCTTCGGGTCGCGATCGTCCGGCCCGGGGTTGCCGGTATCGACGAGCAGGGACTGGCCGTTCGGAGTGATGATCAGCGTGGCCCCGCCACCCTCCACATCAATCCAGTAAATTTCTAAATCACGCGCCGCCAAAGGCAGCGAGCACGCCAGGGTGAGTATAGCGAAGATTGCACGAAGCATCATGTTTGTTTACCTCCAGGCGAGCGCGGATGCGGGAACTGTTCCCGCCCGCCCGCTCTACTTTACCTTATTTTTTCGGCGACAGCGTCAGCTTATTCACGCGCCAGTTCAGAATCTCCGCCACGTACAGCTCATTTTCCGACGGGCAGGCAATCTGGTGAATCCAGCCGAACTGATTCGGCTGCCGGCCGACACGCCCGAGCATTCCGAGCAGTTTGCCATCCAGCGTAAGTTTGTAGATTCGGCCCGGATACGCGTCTGAAGTGTACAAATACTGCGTGGGTCCCGGCGTGATGCAAACGGTCCACGGCGCACCTGCCTTCATCGTATTCGCCGGAGCATCTTCAGGGACAACCGCGCCCATCCACGGCTTCAATCCCGGAGGCGCCGTGACCGCTATCTTGATTTCCCGAAGCACTTTCCCGTCGTGATCGAACACTTGAATGCGACGATTTCCGCGGTCGGCGACATAAATGTTGCCCTGGTTGTCGGAAGCGATTCCGTGCGGTGTGTTCAACTGGCCTGGGCCGCTGCCGGGCGTGCCGAACGACATCTTCCAATCGCCATTCTTGTCGTACACGGCGACGCGCGAATTGACATAGCCGTCGCTGACGAAGGTGTTGCCCTGCTGATCCCAGGCGACATCGGTGGGTTGGCGGAACTGGCCGTCGACGGGCGGGCGCGGCGGATTGACGTGCGTCCACGGCTCGGCTTCGTCGGAGGCTTCTTTCTTGCGGCCGAAGATCATCGAAACGCGGCCCTGCGGGGTGAACTTGACGACCATGTCGGAGCCTTTGTCGATGGCCCAGATATTATCCTGCGGGTCAACACGTACATCGTGCGCATAGGACCAGGCGTAGAGGTTCTTCCCGATTTCGCGGATATATTTGCCGTCCGGTCCGAATTCCAGAATCTGCGACGCGGTGGCCGCATAGGCCGGGCCTGTAGAATTGCCGCGGTTGTACACAAAAATGTGCTTCTGCGAATTCACCGCGACGCCGGAGGTCTCGCCGAAGTGGATGTCGGGCGGGAGCTTCAGGAAATTGGGATCGGCGGTGTAAGGAATCTCGGGCGGATCGGCGGCGGCGAGCTGGAACGCCGTAGCGCTGATGAACAATGTGGCAGCCAGGAACAGACTTCGTTTCACGGTGGTGTCCTTTCTCTTTTCGGGCAAGATCGCCCTCTTGGTCAGGGATACCACGACTGCGCGCATGGTGCAAATGCGGCGCTGCGGTCGTCCTCCGCTCGGCAAAGCAACGGAGTTCACTCGTCCCGGTGCACGGTGTCCGGCGCAAACGCGGGAATACACACCGCGATATACTCCGCCCCCTGGGCGCCAGGGGTGCTGTAGCGGACCCATTCGCCTTGGGGGGCGAGGATCGCCTGACCGGCGTCGATTTCCATCATTCCCGCCTTGGTTTCCACCCGCAACGTCCCGCGCAGCACCACTGTGTATTCGTCGAACTCCGGCGTCTGCCCCGGCTCCAGCCACCCGGAGGGGCTGTTCATATGAGCGATACTCACCGCCGCGGTGCTGGAGTTCACGCGGCCCACGTATTCGGCGATTTTCTTCGGCAGGTTCCCGGCGGAAGTGATGATAGTGGGTTTTTCGATCTTGCGAGCCATGGCTTCCATCTTCCCATGAGTCCCGCGGGGAAGGGCGCCGCCCGTGGCCATGGAGCCAAAGCGCCGGGTAGCGCTATGGGATAATTTATCTGACATGCGTACTATCGCGTATCGCGTAGTATTTCAGTTTGCGCGCGCGACATCACGAAATAAGCGATGCGGCCCGGCGCGTGTTGGGAAGCTGCTGCTCGCGTGCATCGTACCGGTCTTGCTCCTTTCGGCGCACGACGTCATTACCACCAAGATCACGTGGAATCGGGAGATCTCGCGGATCGTGTTCGACCGCTGCGCGTCCTGCCACAGACCGAATGGTCCGGCGTTTTCGCTGCTGACCTACCAGGATGCGCGCCCGTGGGCCAAGGCGATCCAGGAGGAAACACTGGAACGCCGCATGCCTCCCTGGGGCGCGGTAAAGGGGTTCGGCGAATTTCGAGGGGACCCGGCGCTGACGCCGGAGCAGATGGAAGTCATCGCGCAATGGGTGGACGGCGGCGCTCCGGAGGGCGAGGAAAAAGATCTGCCGCCAGTGCCCATGCCACCCTCGCCGTCTCCGCCTTTCGTGACGCCTTCGGGCGCGCTGACCTTGAACGGCGACACTAAACTGATCCAAGCCTTGGTTCTGGACGGATTGTACCCACAAAAGGCGCCCGCGGGCGCTACTTTTCAGATTACGGCCGAATTGCCCGACGGCAGCGTTCAGCCGCTGTTGTGGATGCTGCCGTTTAAGCCGGATTATGCCCACCCATTCCCTCTGCGCAGCCCGCTGAGCTTGCCTAAAGGAACCGTGGTTCAAGGGGTGCCCCCGGGGGTGTCTCTGATGTTGCTCCCGGCAGAGGCGCCGCCCCCAGCGAATTAGGCCCGCCGGTGCCGATTTACTTAGGCCGGCGGGTAACTCCGGGCCTGCCGGTGATCGTCATTAGTTTGGGGTACCATTGTACATTGGCGTTCTGCCGGGTACGAAATCGGCCTCCAGAGAACAACTCATGAATCTGACCGCTCTCTTTATCCGCCGCCCGGTGATGACGGTTCTGGTGATGTCCGGACTTCTGATCTTCGGCATTATCGGCTACCAGGGCCTGCCGGTAAGCGATCTGCCGAACGTCGACTTCCCCACCATTAGCGTGATGGCCCAGTTGCCGGGCGCCAACCCGGAAACCATGGCCGCGTCGGTGGCTTCGCCGCTGGAGCGCCAGTTTTCGACCATCGAGGGTCTGGATTCCATGACGTCCAACAGCAGTCGCGGCTCCACCAACGTCACGCTGCAGTTCTCGCTGGACCGCGACATCGATTCGGCCGCGCAGGACGTACAGAACGCCATCGCCGCCGTGGGCCGCCGCCTGCCTCCCGGCATGCCCAACCCACCATCCTTGAGGAAGCAGAATCCGGCCGAGCAACCGATTCTGATGTTTTCGCTCAACTCCGACACGTTCAATTCATCGATGGTGAACGAATACGCCGAAACCGTGGTGGCGCCGCAGATTTCAACGTTGAGCGGCGTTTCGCAGGTCAACGTGTACGGTACCGGCAGATTCGCGGTGCGGATTCAGTTGGACCCGAACAAACTGGTCAATCGAGGCATCAGCCTGGACGAAGTACAACAGGCCATCGACCGCCAGAATGCCAATCTTCCCACCGGCACGCTGTGGGGCCGGGCGCAGGCGTTCACCGTGGAGGCCAAGGGGCAGCTGGCCAGCGCCGATGAGTACAAGCCGCTCATCGTCACCTACCGTAATGGCTCGTCGGTACGCCTGGAAGAACTGGGCAAGGTGATGGACAGCGTTCAGAACGACAAATCCGTAAATTTTTACAATGGGCGGCGCTCAGTCGGTTTGATGATCATGCGCCAGCCGGGCACCAACACCGTGGACATCGTCGACAATATTCTGAAACTGCTGCCGACCTTCCGCGCGCAGTTGCCGCCGGCGATCAACATGGATATTGTGATGGACCGCTCGGAGCCCATCCGCAACTCCGTCAATGACGTGAAGCTCACGCTGGGTCTGGCCGTGGTGCTTGTGGTTCTGGTCATCTTCCTGTTCCTGCGGAACGTTTCGGCCACCTTGATTCCCAGCCTGGCTCTGCCGTTGTCGATTGTCGGCACGTTCGCGATAATGCCGCTGTTCAAGTTTTCCCTCGACAACTTGTCACTGATGGCGCTGACGCTGGCGGTGGGATTCGTGGTGGACGACGCGATTGTGGTGCTGGAAAACATCGTCCGCCATATGGAAATGGGCAAGAGCCGGTTTGAGGCCGCGCTGGAGGGCGGGCGCGAAATCGCCTTCACGGTGCTTTCCATGACCCTGTCGCTGGCCGCCGTGTTTATTCCGGTGCTGTTCATGGGCGGCTTGATCGGCCGCCTGTTCCACGAATTCTCAGTAGTGATCATGACGGCGATTCTGATTTCCGGCGCGGTGTCGCTTTCGCTGACACCGATGCTGTGCAGCCGTTTCCTGAAACCACCCAGCGAACATCACAACAAGCTTTACAATCTGACGGAACGGATGTTCGACGGCGCGCGAGACGCCTATATCTGGACGCTGCGCGGCGCGATCCGTTTGCGCTTTTTGATGCTGTTGGTTGCCATCGGCACCGGCGTAGGCACGGCATATTTGTACCGGCAGATGCCGACAGGTTTTATCCCCAGCGAAGATACGGGGGTGCTAAGCGCCCAAATACAATTTCCACAGGATTCCTCATTCGAGGCTCAGCGAAAGACCAGCATGCAGGCGGCGGCAATCATTACCGCGGATCCGAACGTGGAAGCAGTTCAGGGCAACGTGGGTG
>CAMAUG010000235.1 GCA_945861255.1 Candidatus Sulfopaludibacter sp. SbA3 | reverse complement strand
GTTAATTTTGCATGACGATGCCACGCCGATGCACATGGGTTCCAGGTTGGTGTGATTGATATTCGCGGGGATGATCATCCTCCCGCGCGCCACCTCGGACCGGAT
This sequence comes from Candidatus Sulfopaludibacter sp. SbA3, assembly GCA_945861255.1. Taxonomy (GTDB): domain Bacteria; phylum Acidobacteriota; class Terriglobia; order Bryobacterales; family Bryobacteraceae; genus Palsa-187. Next base: position 6,168 of record CAMAUG010000235.1, on the reverse strand, counting down.
CAATTCCGGGTCCAGACGCTCGCGTTTTGCAACGTATTGCATCTCTTCGGTGATGCGGCCTTGGCGGGCATAGTGGATCTGTGTGCGGATCGGATCGCCGGCGCGTTGCGCCACCCATTCTTTTCTCATACAGCATTGATTATATGCGACCTGCAAGCGCCGCGCGGCGGCGATCCGCATCGGGGGCATTATCAACTCAATTAAATATATTGATTGGACCCGGCTTCCGTGCACGGTTACGCTCGGTGTATGAAGAATAAGGAGGCCATGGAGCCGCGATCATTCGATGCCACCATACTCCATCGTGTCAGCGGCATAGTGAGCTCGAAGTTGTCGCTGGACGAAATGCTGGGGGAGATCGTCGGGCTCGCCGCGCAGGCGACGGACTGCGACGCGTGTCTGGTTTATCTGGTGGACTCCCTGAGTGGCGAGTTCGTGATGCGAGCATCGCAGGTTCCACACGCCGCCGATCTGGGCAGTCTGCGGATGAAGATGGGCGAAGGCGTCACGGGATGGGTGGCGGAGCACCAGTCCCCGGTGGCGCTAAGTTGCAAAGCTTCAGCCGATTCCCGTTTCAAGATGTTTCCGGTCCTGGTCGAAGACACCTACGAGGCGTTTCTCTCCATCCCTCTGGTCAGCAAAGGTACGACGATCGGCGTCATCAACACGCACCATCGCGAGACCCATGCTCACACGCCCGAAGAGATCGCCACCGTATCGTTCATCGGCGAGCAACTGGGCGGCGCGATCGCCAAGTCGTTGCTGGAGGAAGAGAACGCCAGGCTGACCGAAGAATCCACGGAAATGAAGCGCCAGTTGGAGACGCGCAAGTCGGTGGAACGCGCCAAGGGGATTTTGCGAAGTCGCAACGGATTGAGCGAAGAGGAAGCCTATCTGCGTTTGCGCAACGAGAGCCGCCGTCTGCGGCGCCCGATGAAGGACTTGGCCGACGCCATCATCCTCTCCGAAGAACTCACCCGCAAAGAACCCACCTACTAGACCAGCCGGGGACGGACTTCGATCCGTGAAGATTTGCCGTTGGCCGCCGCGGCAAGTTGCCACTTTGCTACTCGAGAAGCGGCACGCCTTCAAAACCCGTGCGCCGTCCAAAGAGAGCGCGCGCGTCGAATTCAAGTTGCGAAATAGATCTACTTCGCCCGAGCCCCCGTACCCAATTCCCTGCTCATGGCCGCGACGTTCGTATTCGCCTGCCCTTGCATGGGACCGGCGATAGCCGCCGATTGCTGGCTATATTTCAACCCCGCTTGGATTCTGGTGCGGTCCTGGGTGAGCTTGCCTATCTGGTAGTTCGCCACGCCCAGATAGAAGTAGGCGATGTTGAGCATCTGCGAATTGCCTCGAAGCAGGGGCTCGGCGGCTTTCAGGTCGCGGTCGGAGTCCGCCCATGCCTGGCGCGTCGCCGCGTTGATGCCGGAGAAGTAGTAGCCGCTGCCCATCATGAAGTCTTTCTTCTTTTGCCAGTCGGCCTCACCGACGCCCTCCGGCTTCGCCTTGGTGCGCATCACGGTGACCAGCCTGGCCGCGTAGGTGGGATTGCCGGTGGCTAGCGTATACAGCGCGTCCTCGTTTTCCGGGCGGCCGGCGATGATCTTCTGCGCGCCCGCCGCGGCTTTCGGAGCGCCCTGCTTACCGAGGGCGTTCAAATATGCGGGCGCCGCCGTATCGACGTGCCTGCTCTTGCCGTTCTGCTCCAACAGAAGGTCCGTCAACGCGATAGTGGCGCTGTCGTCGCCGCCCTGCGCCGCTAGAATCGAAAGCGCGTACTCGGAATATTCCTCCGCGCCTTTCGCGAATTCCTTGACGTCGGCGGCCGTGTCGGCCGCGGCCAAGAGGGTCTTCGCTTCCTTGGACGCCTGAGGCGCCAGCGTTTTCACCGCCGCGGCGTCCTTCTTCTCGACCGCGCCTTTCAAACTGTTGAACGTATCGTTCAGATCGGGGGCCGCCCAGACCAAACCGCTTCCCATCAGCAAGCTCAATGTTGCAAAACGAAGTTTCATATAATTCTCCCGCGCGCTCCATTATACAACGCGCCAACCGTCCATGCACCGCCGCGTGGGCATAGTGAGATAATTTAGCGCACCGCCTCGGTTGGCGGGCATGCTGCGGACGCTTTGCCTGTGCGCGCTGCGTGGTCAGCGCCGGCTCTCACCCGTCCACCCGTGCGAAAGTAGAGGAAACACGTCCCGTTTCTCGATGCCCGGCCCCCTTTACTGCGATGTGAGCCTGCCCGTGCCTCTCGACCAGGCCTTCACCTATTCCCTCCCGGAGACGCTGCGCCACCGCGTGCGCACGGGTTGCCGCGTGTTGGCCCCCTTCGGAACGCGCAAACTTTCCGGCGTCGTTCTGCGAACCCACGATGAGCCGCCCGCCGGAGCCGCGCGCGAGATATTGCGGCTGATCGACGAAGAACCCGTCCTCGATTCCGATCTGCTCCAATTGGGTGCGTGGATTTCCGAATACTACTGCTCGCCTCTGGGCGAGACACTGCGCGCGATGACGCCGCTTTCCGGAGAAATCCGGCGTGGGAAAATCTATTCGCTCACGCAGGCCGGGCGGGAAGCTGCGCGGCAATTGCATCTGGAAACGGCCTCAGCTCCCGATGCATCCTGGGAGGCACTGCGACTATTGGACGCTCGGCCACTTTCCGCCGCCTACCTGGCTCAGAAAATCGAAAAAGCTCCGGCCGTGCTGCGTGCTTTACAAAAGCGGGGCTTCGTGGAAGCGGAGGACGTCGAGGCCGAACGCGACCCTCTGCGCGCGTCCTCCGCACGTCTGAGCGTGGAATCCCTGGGGCTTACCGCCGACAAACTGCCTAAAGCCGAACGCGAGCTGCTAGCCTATCTGGAACTGCATCCCGGCTCGCATAATCTGGCCGATCTGGAGCCCGTGGTCGCCAAGGCCGGCACGTCGGCGCGGTCCCTGGCGCGCAAGAACCTGCTCAAATTGGCCGTGGAACCGCTGCACGTCCCCTTGGGACACGTGCGCGCGGCACATGCGCTCAACACGCATCAACAACAGGCGTTTGAACAAATCCGGTCCGGGCTGGATTCCAGATTATTCAAGACGTTCTTGTTGGAAGGCGTCACCGGATCCGGAAAGACCGAGGTCTATCTCAAGGCCATTGAAGCCGCCCTGTCAGTGGGGCGCGGCGCGCTGATGCTGGTGCCGGAAATCGGGCTTACGCCCGCCGTGGCCGGCCAGTTTCAGCAGCGCTTCGGGGAGCGCGTGGCCATGCTGCATTCGGCCTTTCACGACGCCGAGCGCGCCCAGGAATGGCGCCGTATCCGGTCGGGAGCGGCCTCCGTGGTGGTGGCCACACGCTCTGGGGTATTCGCGCCCGTGCGTGAGTTGGGCCTCATCGTGGTGGACGAAGAACACGATCAAAGTTATAAGCAGCAGGAGGCGCCGCGCTATCACGGCCGCGACGTCGCCATTGTGCGCGCGCGCGATGCCGGCGCAGTGGTGGTATTGGGTTCGGCCACGCCCAGCCTGGAATCGCGCTTCAACGCTGAGCGGGGCAAGTACACGCGCCTCGAATTACCGGAGCGCATCGAGCAGCGCCCCATGCCCGTCGTCAAACTGATCGACATGCGCCAGGAGTTTCTGGAGACTCGCAAGAACGCAACGTTTTCGCGCGCCCTGGTGGATGCCATCACCGAACGCCTGGCCAACGGCGAACAAACCATGCTGCTGCTCAACCGGCGCGGTTTTTCGAGCTTCGTGGCGTGCAGAGCCTGCGGACATCGCCTGGAATGCGTGCACTGCTCGGTGACCCTCACCTATCATCGCCGCGACCGCCGCATGCTGTGCCACTACTGCAATTATTCGGAGCGCGTGCCGGAGCGCTGCCCTAAGTGCGATAGCGAGTACATCCAATTCCTGGGCCTGGGATCGGAGCGCCTGGAAGCCGAGCTGCACGGCGCCTTTCCCAAGGCCCGCGTGGCCCGCCTGGATCGCGATTCCGTTCACGGCAAGCGGGATTATGAAACCATTCTCTCCGCGTTTCGCGAAGGCAGTTACGATATCCTGGCCGGCACGCAAATGATCGCCAAAGGCCATGACATCCCCAACGTGACGCTGGTGGGAATCGTCAACGCCGATGGTGGTCTGGCGCTGCCGGATTTCCGCGCCGCGGAGAGAACCTTCCAGCTTCTCACGCAAGCCTCCGGCCGCGCCGGCCGCGGCACTACCCCTGGCATCGTGTTGATCCAGACCATCAATCCGGACCACTATGCCATCCGCGGCGCCGCGGCCCAGAACTATCAGGCATTCTATGAGAAGGAGATCGAATTCCGGCGTATGATGTCCTATCCTCCGTTTGCCTCACTGGCCAGCATTATTGTCCGTGGAACCCGCGAAGAGGAGGCCCTCTCGCGCAGCGCGGCGCTGGGGCGTTTGCTGCAACCGTCGCCGGAGGGCATCCGCGTGATGGGGCCTGCTGCCGCCGCAGTGGCGCGGCTGAAGAACGAGTACCGCTACCAGATCTTAATCAAAGCGGCGGCGCGTAAGCGTTTGAATGAAGTGCTGACGGAAATTCGCCGCTTCGCGCGCGCCGAAAAATGGAACCCGGTCTCGTTGGTGATCGACGTGGATCCCGTAACGCTGATGTAGCCGTGAGTGCCCATGCAGGATTTTCTCATCATCGACGATAACCTCCGCACTGCCATGCGATTCTTCGGGCACGCAACCGGGACGGGGGAAATCACCTCCCTGCCGGGCTCGGTCGCGATCTATTCGGGCCTGGACTACGGCGTCTTCAACATCGCGATGCTGGATGGCCCGGTCTCCGTTTCCAACGAAAGTTTCGCGACGCGTTTGGCGGCGCTATCGCGTTACTTCAAGGAGCGCACACCACGCTGGTCGTTATGGCTGTGCGAGGATTTGATCGAACCCAGCCAGCGCCGCCGCGCGCGGCAAATGATTTCCGAGATCGGCCTGCGCGCCATTTCCCACCCGCCCGGCATGACCGCCGGGCACTTGTTGCCGCCGGTCGGAACCCTTCCTCAACTCGAAGTCCTACCCGTCGTGGATCATGTCTTGCAGGCGGCGTTTGGCGAAATCACGGCGCTGGCATTCGACATCCCATTTGAAATCGCCCAAGCGGTGTACGCGCAGGATCGTGCGTGGCGGGGCGAGTACCAAGGCTACGTTGGCCTTGTGAACGGGCGCCCGGCCGCGATTGTCGCCACGGTAGTGACCAGCGGCGCCATCGGAGTGTACTCGCTGGCCACGGACCCCTCCCTTCGCCGCCGCGGCTACGGCGAAGCCATCATGCGCGCGGCGGTCGACCAGGTACGCGAGCGCACGGGCATTGACAAGGTGGTGCTGCAATCCACCGAAGCGGGCTATCCACTTTACCGCCGCATGGGCTTCCGCGACGTAACACGCTTCACCGTGTATTTGACCAGGTAGGACAGACCCGAACCGCCGGGCACGCGCCCGTTCCACGCAGTAAACTGAAGTCAGGCGTATGTCCACCCTTCTAGTGCTGGCGTTACTAGCGCAAGCCGCCGACCCCCTGGCCGAAGGCAACAAAGCGCTCGAAGCCAAAGACTACGCCCGCGCCGTGGAGCTGTTCAGTCAAGCCGCGTCCGCCGACCGAACCGATTACGGCGCCGAGTTCCAGCTCGCCCTCACCTACAACCTGATGAACCGGGATGCGGAAGCCATCGCGCATTACAAGGCCGCGCTGGTGGTGAACCCGGAACTCCGGGAAGCGCAGGTGAACCTCGGTCTTTCGCTGTTGCGCACACGCGACGCGGCCGGCGCCATTCCATACCTGGAATCCGCGGCGGCGAAGAAGTCCACTCTAGACGCTGAAATTGCCCTGGCACAGGCGCTCTCCACCACGGACCGCCTCTCCGAAGCCGAATCGCATTTTCGTAAGGCCGCGGCGCTGGATGCATCGCACAAAGCGGACATCCTCGAGCTGGCCGGCCGCTACGAACAGTCCGGAAAGCGCGCCGAAGCCATCGCCATCTACCGCGAGTTCCCCGATCATCCGGGCGCGCAGGCGCGAATTGGCGTTCTCTTAGCGGAATCGGGCCAAGTCGCGGATTCCATCAAAGCTCTGGAGGCCTCGCTCGCGCGAGCGCCCACCGGCGCCAATCGGCTGGCTCTGGCCGATGTTTATCTCAAGGCAAACCA
>CAMAUG010000234.1 GCA_945861255.1 Candidatus Sulfopaludibacter sp. SbA3 | reverse complement strand
GGGCGCGGCCGGACTGCATCTGCCGGGCCGCTCGCCCCAGCCCAAGCGCTGGCGGAGCATCGCGCCTCGTGGTTTTCTCATTGGCGTGTCGTGCCATGATTTGGAAAGCGTCCGCGCCGCCGCGGCGGAAGGCGCCGATTACGTGCTGTTCGGACCCGTCTTCGCGCCACTCTCGAAAACCTCGGACCTGCCGCCGCGCGGACTCCTCGGCCTGGAACAAGCGGCGCATGCAGCGGACATACCCGTTCTTGCTCTCGGCGGAATCACTGCGGAAAATGCACGGTCTTGCATGGATGCGGGGGCCCATGGCATCGCGGCGATTTCCTTGTTTCAACAGGCGGATCACGCCGCTCCCTGACCATCGCGGCTCGATTTCGGAGCGTGCGGACACGCGCGAGTAAGCGCGCCCATGGGAAATTGCTAAAATCAACGTGGTGCCAGCGCTCGCCATGAAGCAGCAGTTCACGCGGCAGGAAGTTCGCCGCCTGCTGCGCGTCTCCGAACAGCAACTGAAGAGTTGGGAGAAACAGAAATTCATCGCGCTCACCACCAGCTACGGCTATTCCCATCTGGTCGCACTGCGCACGCTCATCCAGTTGCGTAAGCATCGCGTGGCGCCAGCGCAGATCCGGCGCGCACTGGCGGCGCTGTCCCGGAAGCTGGGCGCGTCGCAAGACCCACTCACCGAACTCAAGCTTTTCGCCGACGGGAAAAAGATCCGCGTGGAGATCGAAGGCCGCGCGATGGACGCCGAATCCGGACAGCTGCTGCTCGATTTCGGCGCGAAGGAATTGAACCGCCTGCTAGCCTTCCGCCCTAAGGAAGACCACCGGCAACAGCGCGACCAGCGTGCTGAAGCCGCGCACTGGTTCGAACGGGGCTTGAGCCTGGAGCAAAGCGCGGCGCCTATCGCAGAGGTCATGCAGGCATACCAGAAGGCTGTGGAACTGGACCCAAATTCGGCCGGCGCGTGGGTAAATCTGGGAACCATTCATTTCAACGCGCGCAGCTGGGTGCAGGCCGAGCGCCATTATAAGAAAGCTCTGGAGGCCGATCCCGGCTACGCCCTGGCGCATTTCGATCTGGCGAATCTGTACGACGAACGCGGCGACCACAAGAACGCCTTGGACTGCTACTTGCGCGCGCTGCAATTCTCACCCAAATACGCCGACGCGCACTACAACATCGCGCTGCTCTACCAGGCCGCCAACCAACCGATGAAGGCCGTCCGGCATTGGCTGACGTATTTGAAGCTGGACCCCTCCAGCCACTGGGCCGCCATCGCCCGCCGCGAACTGCACAAGCTGCGCCAGGCGGCAGTGGTGAAAGGCGCGCGCGGACAAGGCGCCAGTTGAAAAAGGGCCTGTCATGAAATCGAGGCGGCCGGCAACGCCCGTGGCCGTCGTCATCCCGAGCCAACGGGCCGTTTCGCCGTGCGCGGCCGGAAACCCGACGCCGCCGTAAGAGATTGTCAGGTGAGCGCGTGAAGGCCGAATGGCGTCGCGTGCAGCGTGCCGGGACGCGCCCGCCCCAGCAAAAATAGGCTTGCCGGCTGAGTTGCCGGCAAGCCATCAGGGCACAGGGAACGCCGCACGGCGCGCTCCTCACCTCCGCGATTGTTTATTGCTTCACTTTGAAACCGGTGATTTTCAGCAGATCGTCGGTTCCACCCATGCCGGCGGGTTGCTCGCCGTGTTGGATGTTGACGTAGGCGGTCTTGCCGCTGGCATCGAAGATGAAGCCCGTGGGTTCGGCGTCCGGGTCGATGACCGAAAGCATCGCCACGCAGCCGTCCGATTTGATGTCGCGGTCGCCGCCGTCCGGAAGACACGCGTAAATTTCACCGAACGGGTGATCTTCGATGACATAGACATTCCCGGTGCCAGGTTGAAAGTCGAGGTTGTCCATTGAATTGAATCGCAGGTCGCCTTCCACGAAGCGGTTGACAACTACCGTGGTCGCGTTGGCGCGTGCCGTTCCCGTTTCCGTCAGGAAATACTCCCCATTCCGCAGCCACTCATTGGGGAGCGTGGGTAGAGGGTTGTCGTCGATGCCGCACAGCACCTCCGCATAGTTTTTGGCGCCTTCGTTGCCCGTATTCGTCCAGCAGAATCGGACACCGGGTCCCGTGAACGCCGGGTCCTGATGCAAATCCTCAGGCCGGTAATAACCCGCGGCGCCCTTCGCGTTCGCATCCACGCGCGCCGTCAGGGGATTCACGCGGACCCACGCGCCCACACCCACCTCGCAACCCTGTCCAAACTGCGGGAAACTGCTGGAGGACTTCGGCTGGCAGGAAACGACCATCGCGTAAGTCTTGCCGGAGGCGAAGGGCGACTGGTTCAGGTCACTGACCATGCCGCCTAAACGCGGTGTGTCCGGAATGAACTTGAACATCGCTCCCCCGTCGGCGCCGTTGGTGCCGGTACCTGGACGAAGCTCGTCGCCCGCGATCACCACGCCGCTGGGAAGAACCGCCAGACCTTCCCAGGCCATGGTCGGCAACGCGGTGCGCTGGACAATCTTCGTGCTGGTGGAAACGCCGCCGATTGCCGTCCGGATCAGGCCCGTTACGCGGTCTTCGATCCAGTGGCCGGTGGTCGTGAGCGGATCGATGATCTCATAAGCACGCCCGTCGTCTTCTTCTTCGGTGGCCAGAATCGTCCCCCACTGGGTGGTGCGAATACCATCGCAGCCTTTTGTCCCGTAAAGGATATTCTCCACGCTGCCGTCCGCCAAACTCACGCGCTGCACGCCGGGGTTGGTGCCGCCCGCGGCCCGATCCTGTTCGATGCAGACAATCAGGTGCGTGGGATTCACGGCGTCCGGCCAGAATGCAATCATGTCGGCGTTGACGGCTACATTGCGCGTGACGAACTCGGCTTTCAGGCCGTTGGCAAGCAGCACTCTCTGTCCCGCCGCCGCATTCTGGCGCGGAACGTAGTCGGATGCATCCGCCGGCCGCTCCAACGGGTTGTTGAAGCCGAACAGTTTCTCGGATTGAGCCGCCAGACGCTGCTCTGTTTTCTCGCCGAAATCCAGTTCATCGGCGAAGGACGGAAGTGCGCATGCAGCCGCCAACACGCCTGCCAGCGCTACTTTCGGAAGGGAATACATTTGTGGGGTCTCCTAAGAGGAAAGAATTGAAATACTCCAACATCGTAAGGGCGCAAGGTGAGACTGCAATGACGATGGGATGTCGTTTGGGTCAATGCCGGCCGCGTGACAGGGCCGCTACGAATTGGTGACCGGACGGGCTCGGGCCAATCGCGCCGGCCGTTTGCGCCGCGGTCGTGACGGAACAACTCGCTGCGCTAGTGCGTCAGCGAATACAAAACGTAATTGATCCCGATCCGGATTCCCAGCGCGGAGTATTTTTCGTCGTAGCGCGGGTCGTCCGCCCACTCCCAGGAATCGCCGACGTCGGAGTTGAAATTCATTGCCACCATCAGCCGGCCGCGGTCGTCGTAGATCCCGCGCCAGTACGCCGTGGACCCGCCGTTGCGGTAAGTGGTGCCGCGCATCAGCGCCCACTGGCCGGGCACCTGATAGCGGTCGTCCAAGTCGTACACGTTGTGAAAGATGGGATCCTCATTCGCGATTTCGACGATCGGGCGGTCGGGAAAAATCACCTTCATGGTTTCCTCGAAGCGGTTCCACTCTTCGGTTCCCCAAAAATCGTCCAACATCAGAAAGCCGCCGTGCAGCAGGTAATCGCGCAGCTTCGCTGCTTGCGTCGCATTAAGGATCCAATCGCCCATTTCGCCAGCGCACAACCACGGCCAGTTGTACACGTCGTCTTCATCGTCCAGGTTGACGGGTTGCTCCACGGAGCGGGACTGGATGCGCGTCAGGCGCCGCAGCACTTGCGCGAAATGACGGTCGGCGCGCGGATAGTCCTGTGCCCAACTGGTGCCTCCATTGCGCCAATCGACCGCGCCTCCGAAACGGAACGGGCGGCTAAACCGGGCCCGCGGATGAGGAGGATACATCAGCCGCGCGAAAATCCACTCGCCGGGAACTTTGTAATCCGCGGGCAGTGCAATGTCGTCATACGGTTCCAGGCTGCGGTAGACCCGGAATTCGCGTTGATAAGCATAGAGTGCCACGCCGGAGACGATGCCGGCGCCGAGTATCCACGCCACGCGTTTCCAGGCGGCTGTCCTCATCCACTTGGACTATAGCACTTGCCACCGAAACGCGCGGTCACCATTCATTGCGTGCGGTTTCCCCAACATTTTCCGGCGCCTGGCGTTCCGGTTTCCCTGCGCCTACAGAAATCCGGGTGTAAGTTGTGGTCAAGAAGTCCGGGTGCTGGTCTCGCGCCGCGCACAGCGCAATGCGCGTTGTGCGTAAAGGGCAGAAGGGTGGGCCACGAAAGTCACAACAATCCGCGCAGCACGCCCAGCGCGGGCCTTGCGAAGTTAGCGCCCAAGCGGAGCGCGAGAAGCACCGTGGGCAGCGCCGCAAGCCACGGACGCCTCGGCAACTCGGCGAGAGCGGTCAGCAAGACAAGCGACGCAAAAATCCGTCCGAATCCCCACACGTCTTCCCAAATCTGCCGGGCATTCATGAATATCATGAGCAGCGCGAACGCGTAAATGGACGCGGGCAACACATCCCAGGCTCGCTTCCACGCCATCCGCATCGCCACCGCCAGCGCCAGCGTCATGCCGGCCATCGCGAGATAGTCTCCCGCGACTCCCACCGCGTTTTGGAATGCGGGTAGTGGATAAGTCTCCGGACGCAGTAACCGCTCCGCCCAGCCGCTGAGGGGAACCAGGCTCATGAAATCGGAGACGGGACTGTTCGCGCCCCGGCTCATCACGTAAGTCCGCCATGCCAGGTATGGCAGCGCCGAAGCCGCCGCACAGGCACATGCGGCGTAGCTCTTGCGGGTCAAGAGAAAAACGCAGTACGCCGCGATCAACAGCAGCGACACTTCACGCGTCAACGCGGCGAGAGTGAGCAGGCCGATCGCTTTCCAGCGATCATCTGATGACGCGTAGAACGCGAACCCCGCCGCTAACGCAAGCGCCGGTCCATCCGCGGTCATTCGCTCGAAGGATGCGATGGTGCCTGGATTGAACAGGAACAGCAATCCCCAAGCCGGTGAAACGCCCGCGCGCAAGGCGAACCGCGACACCCAGTAGACGCCCAGGAACAGGAACGCGTCCACTACGGCGAAGTACATCGCGTGCACCCATTCGTCGCGGCCAAATGCCAGAGCCCAGGCGAGCGCGGGTACCAGGATTCGCTGATAACGGAATCCCGGGCCGGCAATCGCCTGAGCGAAGCCGCGCCGCATCCACGGATCGTGCGCGATCAAGTGAAAGACTTGGCCGTCATAACCGGTACTGCCCTCGAACAGATAGAGACGCTCGTTCCGGATGGGCTCGGGCACCGGCATGTGCGGCGCGATGCAATACAGACCCGTCGCGTTACCGCCATAGTTATAGCGAACCGTAAGAGTTTGCCATAAAACGATAACCGCCAGCGCCGCAAGCGCGATCGGCACCGCGCGGCGCGCGTCATGAATTCTGGGATTGCTCCCCGCGCCGCTCACATCATTGCCGCGGGTGGTGCGGGCTCATCCGGGCTCCCCGCCTTGGTCAGCGGCAGCCGGATCATGATGAAGCTCAGCAACGCCATCACCGCGAACCCCAGCAAGTAGGAAGGCGATGGGAATATCTCAAACACTTCCAGATCGAAGAAGCGGAACGTGGCGAACAACAGGCCGGTGAGCGCCTCGCCGGCGATCAGTCCGCTGGCCACCAGAATGCCCACGCTCTCTGAGCGCGTCTTCTGCGCGTCGTTGTGCCCGGCGCGCGCCGCGAACATATTGGACACCCCCCGTAGCATGCCGCCGATGAAGATCGCGAACGTGGTCTCCAGCGGCAAATACATTCCCACCGCTACCAGCATAGGGCTGCGCACCCGCAGCATAATCAGCGCGACACCGAAGAACGCGCCCGTCACCACCAGCGGCCACGCCATTTCACCGCCCACGATGCCTTGCGCGATGGCCGCCATCAAGCCCGCCTGCGGGGCCGCCAGCGCGCGGTCGCCGAATCCCGTGCCGCCCGCCTTGATATTCCCCACGTGCAGGATGTAGAGCGGGAAATACATCACCAGGCTTGAAACCACCACCGCCACCAATTCCACAAGCTGAATGGTCCGCGGAGTACCGCCTAGAATATATCCGGCTTTGAAATCCTGCAACAATTCGCCCGCCACGGCTGCCGAGACGCACACCACCGCCGCCACGCCCAGCACCACCGCCACGCC
>CAMAUG010000233.1 GCA_945861255.1 Candidatus Sulfopaludibacter sp. SbA3 | reverse complement strand
CAACGTGTTCGGATTAGTGACCATCATCGCGGCGACGTCGTCATTCACCACGCGCAGCAGAGTTTCCGTATCTACCATGCCGCGCACGTTGGAGGGAACGTTCTCCACCGCGTAACCCGCCATGTGCGCGGTGGCGGGATTGGTGCCGTGGGCGGAATCCGGAACCAGAATTTTCTTGCGAGGGTTGCCTTGTGCTTCCAGATACGCACGCACAAGCAGGATTCCGGTGAACTCGCCGTGTGCACCGGCGGCGGGCTGGAGCGTCACCGCGTCCATGCCGGTGATTTCGATCAGGCACCGCTCCAGGGCCGCCATCACCTCCATTGCGCCTTGCGAGAGTGCATCCGGCTGATACGGATGAGCCCATGCCAACCCATCGACGCGCGCCGCTGCTTCATTGATACGCGGATTGTACTTCATGGTGCAGGAGCCCAGCGGATACAAGCCCAGATCAATCGCGTAGTTCCACGTCGAAAGGCGCGTGAAATGGCGGATCACATCCACTTCGCTGACTTCCGGGAAATCTTCGATCTCCGCGCGCACGTTCCCTGCCCCCAGCGCCTCGGCCGGATCAATCTGTGGAACGTCCAGCGGTGGAAGCTGATAGCCGGTCTTACCGGGCGAGCTGCTCTCAAACAGTAACTGCTCGTTCTGCGTGGGATGCGGGCGGACTTTATCGATCACGCGAATGCCTCCACGACTTGATCCATGTGCTCGCGCCGCGTCATTTCCGTGCAACAGAGCAGTACGGAGCCGGCCAGTTCCGGATAAAAACGCCGCAGCGGCAGCCCGCCGACGATACGCTTAGTCTCCAGCGCACGCTGCATCTGATCGATGTCCCTGCCTGCCGCATCCACCACGAATTCATTGAAAAACGGTCCGCTGAATCGACGTTTTACTTTTCCGCCCAGATAATGCGCCTTGGATAGATTCTGCACGCCTAGTTCCCGCAGGCCCTCTTTTCCATATACGGACATGAAGACGGTAGCCATCAACGCAATCAGCGCCTGATTGGTGCAAATGTTCGACGTCGCCTTCTCCCTCCGGATGTGCTGCTCGCGCGTTGCCAGCGTCAGACAAAATGCTCGGTTTCCGGCGGCATCCCTGGTCTCTCCCACCAGTCTCCCTGGAATCTGGCGGATAAACTTCTCCTTGCACGCGATCACGCCCACGAAAGGGCCGCCATAGCTGGGTGAAATAGCGAACGATTGCAACTCCCCGCACACGATGTCAGCGTCGTGCGGCGGCTCCAGCACTCCCAGCGCCACGGCTTCTGAAAAGACGTCCACCAGCAGCGCGCCCTTCTCGTGTGCAAGCGCCGCGGCCGGCCGGATGTCTTCGACGATGCCGAAGAAATTTGGCGACTGTACGATCACTGCCGCCGTGTCTTTTGTAATTTTGCGCGCCAGGTCTTCCAGGTCGAGCGCGCCCGACGCGGCATTGAAACCGATTTCCTCCACCGCGATTCCGCTGAAGCGCGCGTACGTGCGGAGGACTTCGCGGTACTCCGGATGTACGCTACGCGCCACCAGGACGCCGCCGCGCCCCGTGATTCGCATCGCCATCAAGGCCGCCTCCGGCACGGCGGTGGAACCGTCGTACATCGACGCGTTGGCCACGTCCATGCCCGTCAACTGGCAGATCATGCTTTGAAACTCAAATATTGCCGTCAGCGTGCCTTGCGAAATCTCCGCCTGGTACGGCGTGTAGGAAGTGAGAAACTCGCCCCGCGAAATAATCGTGTCCACCATCACCGGACGGTAGTGATGATACACGCCCGCGCCCAGGAAACTGGCCCAGTTCCCCGCCCCAGCGGCGCCGGCATTTTCCGCGCCCCGCGCGCGAAAGTAGTCCATGATTTCGTATTCGCTCTGGCCCGGCGCGATGTTGAGATCGCCCTGGAAGCGAATTGCGCCGGGAAGATGCGCGGCCAGATCCTCCATCGCTCCGGCGCCGATGGTGTCCAGCATCGCACGCCGCTCGGCATCGGATTTCGGAAGGTATCGCAAGTGTTATTCGGCTCCCAAAAACGTTTGATAATCGGCCGGCGACAGCAAGGCGGCCATTTCGGCCGGCGCGGACAGCTTGATCCTGGCGATCCAGCCTTTTCCATGCGGGTCTGCGTTCAAGGTCTCAGGCGCGCCGGTGAGCGCCTCATTCACTTCCAACACTTCGCCCGCAATCGGGGCGAAAATCTCACTCGCGGCCTTCACCGATTCCACCACCGCGAAACTCTTGCCCTGCTCCACCGACGCGCCCACCTTGGGCAATTCCACGTAGACGATGTCGCCCAGCTCCTTCTGCGCGTGATCCGTGATGCCGACGGTAGCCACGCCGCCTTCGACGTGCACCCATTCATGTTCTTTCGTGTAGCGGTAGTTTTCGGGATACATGATTAACCTCGCTTGTAGAACGGTAGCGGAACGGTCACTGCCTCCACTGGCCGTCCGCGCACCATGATTTCGATGGTACGCCCAGGTTCGGCCTCGACGGCAGGCAGTAAACACATTCCGATGTTCTTGTTGAGCGTAGGCGCCGGCCCTCCGCTGGTCACCCAGCCGGCGCCTACTCCGTTAACAAAAATTTCATAGCCGTCGCGCGCAATGCCGCGGCCCTGCACTTCAAATCCCGCCAACTTCCTGGTCACGCCGCGCTCTTTTTGTTTCACCAGCGCCTCACGGCCCAGAAAACTACCCTTGTTGAGCTTCACGATCCAGTCCAGGCCCGCCTCGAACGGTGTGATGGACGCGTGAATTTCATGCCCGTAAAGCGCCATGGCCGATTCCATGCGAAGTGTGTTGCGCGCACCCAGGCCGCAGGGCAGAATGCCGAACTCCGCGCCCGCCGCCAGAATTTCGTCCCACAACCGCTGCGCTTCAGCCGGATCCACGTAGATTTCCCAGCCATCCTCGCCGGTGTAGCCGGTGCGCGCGATGCGCGCCGCTGCGCCGGAGACTTTGCCATCCAGAAAGTGATAGCGCTTCACCGGTGCAACCTCATTGGCGGTCAGTGTCTGAAGCACCGCCGTCGCCATAGGCCCCTGAATCGCCAATTGCGAGTACTCGGAACTCATGTCGGCAACCATGGCATCAAACCGTTCATTCCTGGCCTCCCGCAGGATGTGTAGAAAATCCTTGTCCTGGTTGGAGGCGTTCACGCAGATGAAGTAGCTGTGATGTCCCACCTTGTGGACGATGATGTCGTCCACGAAACCGCCGTGCTCGTACAGCAATCCGGAATACTGGGCGCGGCCATCCGCGAGCTTCGATGCGTCATTCGTAGTAACGTGCTGCACCAGTTCCAGCGCCTGCGGACCACTGACTTCGATTTCGCCCATGTGGCTGACATCGAACAGGCCCACACGCTCCCGCACCGCGCGGTGCTCTCCGACGATGCCGGAGTACTCCACCGGCATGTCCCAGCCGCCGAAATCGACCATCTTGGCGCCCAGTTTGCAGTGTGTGGAATAAAGGGGGGTGCGCTTGAGTTCACTCTGCGGAACCGGCATGGAAACTCTCAGGCTAGCACACGACTTTGAGGCGAGGCCCGCTAGATCAGGGGACAGGCTACTCAATTCCCGCCCGCAGGCGCCTTCCTCCGCAGTTCATCGAAGAAGTTCAGCAGGAACGTCACGTGGGCCGGGCCTCTGTCCTCATCCTCCGCCAGACTCTGCTTCAAGGTAATGCTCGCCGAAATCATTGCGCACGTCGCGCGTCGCGATGTCTCTGATGTCGGGCGGAACGGCAGAGCCAGGCAGGTGGTATCTTCGTCAAGAATTTCCGTGGCGGAGCCCGCGAACGTCATGCGCCGGTTGAGGTTAATGCCACGAACCCTCCTGCCTACCCGTAACGCGCCGTAAACGTGCCCGCTTTGCCTACTTCGCGGGTTTCAGGTTGGCCAGGTCGATCGCAGGCCGGATCATGTCAAACCGGTCCCTGATGGTGCTGTACGACGGTCCGCTGATGCGTCCGATGGCGTCGAGCATAGCGGAATCGATGAGCAGGTCTCCGTCGATAATGGAATCGCGTACATGGAAGCGCACCACTTCGCCCAGAATCAGGTGCCCGCCCCACGGCTTGGAGCTGACTTGAATGATCTGGCGCACCTTGCATTCCATGTTCACTGGCGACTCCAGCACGCGCGGCGGGCGGACCAGATCGCCCGGCACGGCGGTCAACCCGGCGATCGCGAATTCATTCGCCCCGCGCGGGTAGTCGCCTGCCGTCAGGTTCATTTTTTCGGCGATTTCCCGGCTTACGATGTTGACTACAAAATCGCCGGTCTCCGTGACATTCACGAGCGTGTCTTTGGCGGGATCGCGATTAGTCGTCGCAAACATCACCATGGGCGGCTCCGCGCAAACGGCGTTGAAGAAACTAAATGGCGCCAGGTTTACGTCGCCGGCGGTGGAAATGGAAGAGATGAAGCCGATGGGCCTCGGAATAATGGCGCCTGTCAGCACCCGATACGCGACGGGCGCGGGAATGGATTGAGGATCGATGATCACGTTTTCGATTATGGCGCATCGGCGTGCCGTCCCCACAGGAAAGCACCCCCTCGCCGCCTTAAAAGCGGAAAGTGATCGTGCGCTGGTTCAGATGTTTCACGGCCTGCTGGCCAAACCGATGCAGGAACGCACGCACTTTCTGCGTAAGACGATTGGCTACTACGCTTCGTGCTTGTAGGGAGAGGCGCTACTGCTCGGCTCTACTGTTCGGCTCTACTGTTCAACGACGCTCGCCACCGCGCCGTCCTTCAATTTCACGGTTCCGAATTTCTGACCGTTTTCGCGATAGGAGTACGTCTCCACCATGTGCCCGTCCTCGAACATGCTGATCTTTGAAGCCGGCGCGCCGTACTTCAGCACGTCCGCGCGGATCATGCCTGGGGCAACCTGGGCAAGATCTTCCCGGTGCATCTGCGGAGGGGGTTGAAGTTGCGGCAGCGGCTCCGCAAATTCCCTCACCGAACCCGGCAATTCCAGTTGCGCTTGCGTCAACACCGGCGGCTTTGGATCAGCGGCGGGGCGAAGCGAGAGAGGCTCAGGTACGCCGCTGGAGTCGGGGGCGGGAGCGCCTCGCAGCGCGGATTTATCTTTTGCGATTCCAGGCGCCACTTTCATGGCCGGATCGGCGGCTCTATCGAGCGCTCCACCAACCTTGCCCATCACCGCGGTGATGCCATCGCTGAGCTTTCTGCCGCCCGCGGCGCCTGCGGTGCTACCAGCGGCAGCAGCGGCGAACTCCGTCATGGCTTGCCCAAAAGCACAACCCGTCACGGCAATCACAAGTAGGAAACGGCGCATGAAAACAGTACCTCCATCCGCAGAGTAACAAGCCACTTGCGCCGCGCAAACAGGCGATTCACCTTAGCCGGGCATCCGAAACACCTGACCCGCTGCAACCGCGAGGACCGATGAGACGTATGATGAAGCAGGGAAACTGATGTCCGGCGTGACAACAGATCGTGCTGAAGCCTCCGCCGTTCGCGGTCTGACCACCAACGAATCGCCCTTCATCGAACAGGCCCGCCACGATGGCCAGCTTTATATAGGCCAGCCCTACGAACTCTACACTCCGGAAAACCATGAGGCCTGGCGCAAGTTGTACGGCCGTTTGCTGCCGCGCTGGGAACGGTATGCCAACCCTCATTTTCAGGAAGGGTTGGCCTGCCTGCGCCTGCCGCATGACCGCGTCCCGCGCCTGGAAGACGTGAACCGGTTCCTGGCGCCGCGCACCGGCTTCCGCGCCAAACCCGTCAGCGGTTACGTTCCCACATTCCAGTTCTTCAACTGTCTGCGCGATCGCGAGTTTCCCACCACCATCACCATTCGCCGCGCGGACCATTTGGATTATCTGCCGGAACCCGATATCTTTCACGACGTGGCCGGCCACGTTCCCATGCACACGGACCGCAACTTCGCCGAGGCGCTGGTGCGATTCGGCGAGTGCGCGCACACCGCCGCGGAAATCGCCACGGGGATCGGCGACCCCGAAGAACGCATCCACGCGTTGACCAGCATCGTCCGGGCGCTGGCGCGCTTCTTCTGGTTCACCATCGAGTTCGGCCTGATGAAATCAAAAAGCGGTCCGCGCGTATACGGCAGCGGTCTGCTCAGCTCCTACGGTGAAATCCAGCACGCCTTGGAGTCCCCCAACGTCCAGCGCTCGCCGGTCCAACTGGAGTGGATGATTAACCAGGGTTTTGAAATCGACCACTACCAGCCCCTGCTGTTCGTCGTCGATTCCTTCGATCACCTGTTCAGCCTGGTGGGGTGCCTGGAGAAATGGATGAAGAACGGGCGCCTGAGCCATGTGGCTCCAGGAGAACCAG
>CAMAUG010000232.1 GCA_945861255.1 Candidatus Sulfopaludibacter sp. SbA3 | reverse complement strand
ATCTAGGATCTTAGATCGCTCGGCTTCTAACTCAGGTAGCGAATAGGGCATTAGGCGGTGGCCTCCCTCCCTGAGTGTGTCATAACACTCAGAATAATGCTACAACCAAGGAATCTGAGCGATCTGCCTCTTCGATGTCGCGCACCCGCACCTTGCATACCTGCTCGACACAATTGCGACACATCCACTATGATGGGAGGCTTATGAAGAAACTACTTGTCCTATTGGTGCTCCTGCTTCCCGTATTCGCGGCCGATCCGCAAAGCTTTAATATCTGGAAAGGGCGCGACTTTAAGTCCGTGACGAAGTCCGCAACCCTGGAGGATTTCGGCAAGCACAGCGGGCGCGTGACTTTTCGCGACAAGGACGGACTGGTGGAAGTACACCAGAACACGACCGACATCATCATCATTGAAGCCGGTGAAGCCACCATGGGATTGGGCGGTACCCAGGTGAATCCGAAAACCACGGGCCCGGGCGAATTTCGCTCCGAATCAGCCACCGGAGCACGCAAGGTACCCGTCGCCCCGGGCGACATCATACGCGTTCCGGGCGGCGTGGCGCATCAATTTTTTTTGGCTCCCGGGAAGACCGTGACGTATCTCGCCATTAAGGTTCCGGCTAACTGATCGGACTCTACGGCGGATTGGCGTCGCGGCCAGACCTCCGGGTCCGGCACCGCGCCGATGATGCTGTCCGTGAGCGCGATGCGCTCTAATCCTGTTTGGGCGTCAGCTTGTTGCCTCCGATCCACACGGAGTGGATCTCGCGGGTGTTGCGGATATCGGAGAGCGGATTCGCATTCAGCACAAGCAGGTCGGCGCGCTTGCCGGCCTGGATCGTCCCTAGTTGGCTATCCAGCTTCATCACGCGGGCTGCGCCTCCGGTGGCCGCCACCAGAACCTGCATGGGCGTCAGGCCCGCCTTGACCATCATTTCCATTTCGGTGTGCTCAAAATAGCCTTCCCACTGGCCGAGATTCGTGCCGCTATCGGTTCCCATGGCGATCGCCACGCCCGCATCGGACAGGGTCTTCAGGTTCTTGCTGCCCTGTTGCAGCGCCTGCTTGATGGCCTGTGCATCCTTGCTGGTGCGCGTTTTCTCCTGGCGGGCAGGATCCGTCAGTTGCGCCATCTCGCCGCGATACGCGTTCTGGTGCCGCAGGAAGAACGGGTCGCTGAAGAACGGTGGCGTCGACTCATACACAAAAACGGCCAGATCGCGCGTGAACGTCGGGATGTAGCCCACATTACGCTGTTTCATGGCCGCGATGACCGCCTGATCCACGTCCTGGTCGCGAATGCCGTGGGCAAGGACATCGACTTTGGCATCGAGCAATCCCTTGGCGTCTCTCAAATAGTACACGTGCGCGGCGACTCTCAGGCCTCGCTTGTGGGATTCCTCGATCAACGCCTGGTAGACCGGGGGCTGGGTGTCGGTGGGCGCGCCCGTGATGTGGAGTTTGATCAGATCGGCTCTGGCGTCGGCATACTGGTTTACCCGCGCCCTGGCTTCCTCGGCCGTCTTGATGCTGGTCATACTCGTACCGGCGGCAAACACGCGGGCGCGATCCAGGGTTGCCGTCTCCTGTTCGTCGCGAAGCTTCACTGTGTCGGGAAGATCGCCCTGCCCGGTCCCGAGCACGACCACCGTGGTGATGCCATAGTCCGCAAAAAGCTGAAGCTGTCCGGTCAACCGTTCGCGGGCCGGGCGCGCGGACTTGTCCGCGTTCAAGTGCCCGTGAGCGTTGATGATTCCGGGTATGATCGTCTTCCCGGCCATATCGATACGCGTGGCGCCGTTGGGGATCTTCACGTTCGGCCCGACGGACTCGATGCGCCCGTTAGCGATGACGATGGTGGCCTTCTCCACGGGCGCGGACCCGGTTCCGTTAATCACCCGCGCGCCGGTGAGTGCCACAACGCCGGTGGCCGGCGCCTGCGCTGACAAGAACTGAATTGAATATGCGGCGGCAATGAGCAACGCTGCGGCAACAGCGGCCCGCAGGCCCTT
Source organism: Candidatus Sulfopaludibacter sp. SbA3 (assembly GCA_945861255.1). Lineage (GTDB taxonomy): Bacteria > Acidobacteriota > Terriglobia > Bryobacterales > Bryobacteraceae > Palsa-187. The sequence continues at coordinate 4,320 of CAMAUG010000232.1, read as the reverse complement.
TGAGTATCCGGTCATCTTCCACCTCCTCTGGGCGTGGCCGCTTTGGACGGCCTCTCTCCAGCACCGTCAATCATACAACAACACGCCCTCGGCAGTTGCGCGACTATCCTGCTTGCGCGCTACCATCACAAGCATGCCCAATGTCACGCACCTGGAATGCAGCCTTTGCGCGCAGCGCTTCGAGGCGAACCGGATTCACAATCTATGCTCCTGCGGGGGCGCGCTGCTGGTGCGCTACGATCTGGACGCGGTACGCCGGTCCTGGTCCCGCGAGACCCTCGCGCAAGCCCGGCCGGATTTGTGGCGCTATTGGCCCGTGTTGCCGGCGCGCGCGGAGGCGTCCATCGTCTCATTGGGCGAGGGGATGACGCCGCTGGTGCGCGCGGAAAAGCTGGGCGCGGCGCTGGGTGCGTCCAACGTGTGGGTGAAGGACGAGGGGCTGAATCCCACGGGATCGTTCAAGGCGCGCGGGATGACCGCCGCCATCACCATGGCGCGCGAACTCGGCATTCGCAAGATCGCGATCCCTTCGGCGGGCAACGCAGCCAGTGCCGCCGCAGCCTACGCCGCGGCCGCCGGGATGGAGACGCACATCTTCATGCCGAACGATGTGCCGCAGGCAAACTACATCGAATGCAAAGCTCTCGGCGCGCACGTCACGCTGGTCAACGGCCTGATCAGCGATTGCGCGCGCATCGTCAGTGAGCGCAAGGAACAAGAGGGTTGGTTCGATATGAGCACCCTCAAGGAGCCCTACCGAATAGAGGGCAAGAAAACGATGGGCTATGAAGTCGCCGAGCAGTGCAACTGGCAATTGCCCGACGCGATCTTCTACCCTACCGGCGGCGGCGTGGGCTTGATCGGCATGTGGAAGGCATTCGAAGAAATGGAGGCGCTGGGCTGGATTGGCCCGCAACGTCCGAAGATGATCGCGGTGCAAGCTGAAGGCTGCCAGCCGGTGGTGCGGGCGTTCGAACAGCGCGCGCCGCGCAGCGAGTTCTGGCAGGACGCGGCTACGCTCGCCGCCGGCCTGCGCGTGCCCAAGCCGCTGGGCGACGTTCTGATTCTGAATGCGCTGCGCGAGAGCGGCGGGACAGCGATCGCGGTGAACGACGAAGAGATTCTGGACGGAGGCATGGAGCTTGCCTCGCTTGAAGGGATTTTCGCGGCGCCGGAGGGCGCGGCCTGCGTCCCGGCGCTGCGTAAACTCCTGGCTAACGGATTCCTCAAACCGGAAGAGAGTATTGTGCTCTACAACACGGGGTCGGGCCTGAAATATCTGGAGTCATATGCCGCGCGGTTTCCGCGCTGACAGGCCGGACGAACCTGCGGGGAACCAAGCCGGCGCGCTAGATATCCATCAGGTGCTTCAATTGCCCCATCAGCATGATGACCGCGGGACCGAGCGTAACCAGGAGCACTGAGGGAAAGATCAGAAAGAACACCGGAAAGATCAGTTTCACGCCGATCTTGCGTGCCTTTTCCTGAGCGGTCTGGCGGATGCGGATGCGCAGATAGCGCGCGTGCGTCTTGAGCGCCGGTCCAAGGCTGGTGCCGAAACGGTCGGTATCCACCAGCAGGTTGGCGAATTTCTTGAGCTCGCCATCCTTGCAGCGAAGGCCAAAGTTACGGAGAGCTTCGGCGCGCGATGTGCTGGTCCGCATCTCCAGATGGAGCTGCGTGAACTCGGAGGCGAGTTCGGGTTGGCTCACGCGGAGACCCCGGCTGGTATCGAGAATCGCCGCGTCGAGTCCCTGGCCGGCCTCAATGCCCAGCACCATCAGGTCCAGAGCCGCGGGCAGGCCTCGGCGCAGTTCCGTCATTCTGCGTGACGCGATCTTGTTGAGCACGCGGTCGGGAATCAAGTATCCCAGGCCGAGTCCGCACAGCGCCGCCATCCCTGCCGCGCCGAAATCGGAGCGCCCCACCATCGCGCCCCACGCCAGCGCAATGCCCAGCACCAGCGCCATGGCCACTTTGATACCCATGAAAATCGAGACAGCGGAGGGCCAGCGGTAACCGGCAATCATCAATTGCCGCCGCAATTCCACTTGGTTGCTGGAATTGGGCATGGCCTCGCCGATCAGGCGGAACACGTCGACCACCGCCGCTTGCGCGGCGTGCAGGTCACGCTGATCGGTGGTGATGGCGTCAGGGAGCTGCAAATTCACTGAGTCTACGCGCGAAGGCCGCAGAACGAACACGTAACCGGCCGCCGTGACGGCCACCGTGATCAGGAGAAACAGACCGAAGAGTAATCCCGCCGTCATGCGCGCCTCATTGTTAGAATCAACGTCAAAGTTAGAATCAGATCCGTATATCCACGATCTTGCCGATGATAAAGTGCGCCAGCAATAGACAGGCCGCGGCCGCGCCGATCATGTTTTTACCCCAAGGATGATGGAGCAGCCCCTGCATGTAATCCGGGCTCACAAACAACATCATGGTGGCGATGCCGATGGGAAGAAGCGACAGGATGAAGCCCGTGAGTTTACCATGCGCGGCCAGCGCCCGTACTTCTCCGCGCAGCGCCAGGGTCTCGCGCATGTTTTCGGCCAGACCGGCCAGCACTTCGCTCAATTTTCCGCCGGTGCGCGCGTGCAGTTGCACGGCGGCGATGAACATGTTGATCTCCAGCAGAGGCACGCGTTTTCCCATGTTCTCGAGCGCCTGCGGCCAGCCGCGTCCCAGGTTGGCTTCCGCTGAAACGCGGCGGATCTCAACGGAAACCGGCGGCGGCGTTTCATTGGCTATCAGCTCCATGGATGCCGACAGAGGGTACCCGGCGCGGAGGGCGCGCGCGAGTGAATCGAGCACATCGGGAAAGTGCTCCTTGAATTTCTCGAAGCGCTTGTTACGGAGCCGCAGCACATAGTGGTAGGGCGTAAGCGCGGCCACAACCCCCACCGCCACCGCTCCCCACAACGGGGCGAACCGCAGCGCGACAACCAGCGCGACCACGCCGAGCAACAACATCATGCTGGTGAAGCGCCCCACCGACCAGTTCAGCTCGGCCTGCTCCAGGCGGGTCTTCAACAGTGCGCCGAAATCGAAACGCGCAAGCACGCTATCCCAGAACGAAATGGTGCTCATGGTTTCGCGGCGGAATAGTGGAGACGCATCTATGACCGGCTCGCTCGCATCCGGCGCGCCCTCGCGCGCTGGTTCCACGCCTTCGCTGGCGGCGGCTTTCGATTCCTCCTCGCGCGTCTTGAGGAAGGCCATCCACAGGACGGCGACCACAATCGCGCCCACCAGGAATACCAGCAGGAAAAATGCCAGTGATGAGACCAGAATCATGGGAGTCTCTTGGTGAGAATTCAGTTCCTCGCGGCGGCCGATGGTCCGCTCCGCATGACGTTCCCAAGTGTTAGCGTGGCGCTGGTTCGCGCGGATCTATCGAGCGGATTACGCAAGGATAGCCGGACGCGCGCGCCGGAGTCGGCCGCCGCCAGCACATCCACTTCAGCCGGTTTCGCCAGCAGTGTAACCACCGGCAGGCTCTGGCCCTGAGAGCCTTGTTCGGCCTGAGGTTGCACGGAGAGAACCGTCATATCTTCCAACGCGGTGCGAACTTCCACGTTCCCCGGCTTTTCGCCCCGGCCAACCACCACTTGCACGTCCACTTTCTGGCCGCCGCGCAGCAGCGCCAATACGCCGCTGGAATCGCTCACATGCACGGAAACCGCTCGCATCCCCGCGGGCACACCGGCACCGGCGCCCGATTGCGGCGAGGCCAGCCGGGTGGCCAGTACCGGCTCTTCCTCGGCAATCGAGTCGAAAACCGTGCTGCCGACTAATTCTTGCGGAGTTTGATACGCCCCCTTGGGTAATTGAGGAGAGGGCCAAGATATGGTTTTTAGGTCCGCCGCCACCAGTACCGTGCCCGATTTCAGCGCCTTTGCGGCCACCACCAGCGTCTGGCCGCTGCCGGTATCGCTGTTGAGCTTACTGGCGAACACGCCATAGAAAATGCCCGTGGAGATGATTGCGACCACCAGGGCGACTCCGACTAACTTGACCAGATTTTCTTTTTTCATGGCTTTCCTCTTTGTGAATCGGCCTTTGGCGTGAATTTCTACAGGCCTACTTACGCTTTCTCAGGTGGACACCCTAAATCCCGATCGAGAAGCGGGCCGCAGGCTTGGCTGGGCGGGCGTCACCTGAAGCTGCTTGGGTGGGCGACATAGAAGTGGAATCAGGCCGCACGCCGGGACTCCCAGTAATCCTCGAAGCGACCGTTGAGATGACAACATCGCAGGGCGATGATGGCGTTGGCGCCACGGACGGTCCAGAACATGCCGGATTGTTTGAGACGGG
>CAMAUG010000231.1 GCA_945861255.1 Candidatus Sulfopaludibacter sp. SbA3 | reverse complement strand
TATGGAGCGCTTTCTGAAACGCCGGTTGGCGGCTCAGGGTTTGGAAAAGATCGCGTACGGCTGGATGAATCACGAAAAAGGCCGGTTATCTTGTGCAGTGTCCAACAAGTGTCGCTTCAAGGCCGCCGCGCCAGCAATTCTTTCTCGATGTTGGTGGTTGAAAATCCCGGCTCCAGCGCGAGAGCCACCACTTTGCCGCCGGCGGCTTCCACTTCCTCGCGCCCCGCGATGAAGTGCGCCCAGTCCGCGCCCTTGACCAAGATATCCGGCAATACTTCGGCGATCAGTTCACGCGGCGTGTCTTCGTCGAAGAAAGCGACGGCATCCACTGCCTCCAGCGCCCGCACCATGCGCGAGCGCTCTGTTTCGGAAATCAAAGGGCGCGAGGGTCCCTTGAGGCGCGCCACGCTCGCGTCCGTGTTCAGGGCGAGAATCAGCACATCGCCCAGCGACCGCGCCCGCTCCAGCAGACGGATATGGCCGGGATGCAGAATGTCATAGCAGCCGTTGGTGAACACCACGGTTTTTCCGGCGTTGCGCCACTGCTCCCGTGCCTGCACCAATTCCGGACGCGAGTAAACGATTCCCATGGAAGATCCTTTCAATTATTGCATCCGCAGTTTCTCGAGCGTTTCGGGGGTAACGTCCGCGGGCGGCGTCCGGCGAAGATCGAATGCCGCGCAAGTGCCGGCCGCCAAGCGCTGCCGTGCGTCGGTCACGGGCATCGCATGATCCGCAACGGTTCCGAAAGTATCGCGAATCGGAGTGATGCCGCGCTCCGAGCCAGGCGCCAGATACAGGTCTTGCAGATCCGGTACGTAACGGCGGATGCCGTAGTAGCCTCCCCAAAACTCGTCGTCGTTCATGCCGGTGAGCAGAATGCAAGCCGGGCCGCCGCGCGCGCGAATCTGATCCAGCGCATCGTAAAAATGGCGCACGCGCAACGTACGATCGATGGTCCAGTCCCGAATGGATACTGCCGCGCTTGCGTTCGTCGCGGCGTGTATGACGAGCAAGGCAATCGCCGCGCTCTTGGCCCATATCGACTGAAACATGAGCGCGGCGTACGCTCCGGCTAGCGCCAACCCCATCACGGGCATGAAGAGGTAATAGCTGGAAACGTGATCGGGCAAGATCAAGACGGGCGCAAGGCCGATGACAAACCACGCCGCTCCGAAAGCCATGGCCGGCTCGCGGCGGCGGATTCCCACAACGAGGGCGAACAAGACCGCCAGCAGCAGCAGCGCCGATGCGGCAGGGACCCACGCCTCAAACGCCGGAAACCAGCGCGCGAATTCCGCCGGCCCCAGACTCAGGTTCCAATATCGAGTGAATGTCAAAAACATGCGCGCGTCCACGGCACTTGCATAGGCGCCGGTGTTGGGCATGGGCGCGGCAACCGTGTGCAGCGCGGTATAGAGAGCCGCGACTACAGCCTGTGCCGCGACGTTCTTCCATCCCGTGCGTCGATAAGCCGCCAGATACGCCGCGCCCAGCAATGGATAGATCACGTTCATCTCCAGCGCCCCAAAGCCCAGAAGAAATGCCGCCCATTCAAGAGCCCGGTAACGCCCCTCGCCTGTTTCCAGATGCTTCAACTTGAAGAGAAATGCAAGCAGTAGAAAGAGCGCTAAGAGTACCTGGTTATACCCGGAGATCCACACCATGGGATCCGCCAAGGCCGCATTTGAAACCCACAACACCGCCGCCAATGCACCTGTCCAGGCGCTGCCGGTCAGCCGAGTGGCCACCTTCATCCACAAAACGATTGAGGCGCACTGCGTCGCAAGAATCACCACATGAAACGGGATTGGATTTCTTCCGAACGCGCCTCCCAGCAGCGTGAAGAACAAACGGTCTCCCGGCCGGATGGTGCCCTGCGCCTGCGGGCTGAACAGGCGGTAGAACCACCCGGAGCCCTCAGGCATCCACTGCCGCATGTAGAGCCACGCGAAGTCGTCTTCCCGGAACCAGCCTCGTAGCACAGGTGCATAGAGAATGAACAACAGCGCCAGCGGGAGTAAATACGGGACAAGCCTCCACCGTGAAGCGGGCCAGGTGTTGCTCACAGTGCGAAATGGCTCGACGGTTCCCATCGCTAACGATCACTCCATTGTAAGCGCCTTCGTCTCACGTGCGACTTTGTTTACACGGTTGTCACGCCGTTTTCATGCGCGATTGTTACGCTCAGTGGCGATCTTTAAATCACATCTGGAGAACTCATGACACTTCGTTGGAAGACAACACGTGCCTTATTGGTGCTAGCGGCCTGCACGCTGCCGCTGAACGCGGATAGCATCACGTTGGTTGGAACGGGCAGTATTCCGGGAGACGCCACGGATCTCTCCGGCCTCACTGGGGACGTTTGCAGCTCCGTGGATAACACGCAGTGCGCTCCCCATAACCGCCTGGGCGCGTTTGGTTCCGGTCTCGCATACACGGGGTACGCCAATACTTACATCGCGGTGAACGACCGCGGTTATTTCGACGGCCGGACCACGGCCGACTACAAAGACCGCTTCCAAGTTTTGCGGATTACCGTCGATCCCGCCACGGGCGTGGTGAAACCGGCGCTCCTCGATACACGATTGTTCACTAACGAAGCGGACGCGGCATTCGTTGGCCAATCCGGCGCGTACAACACCGTGAACCCGCTGAACGCCTTGCGCTTCGATCCGGAGGGCGTTCGTGTTGCCACGGATGGTTCGTTGTATGTGTCCGATGAGTATGGCCCCTACATCTTTCACTTCGACCGGGACGGCAAGCTGATCGAACGCATTTCCATTCCGGCGAAATTCCTCATCGATAATCCTTCCGCCACGGGCGTTAACGAACTTCCCCCCGGCAATACGTCCGGCCGCCAATCCAATCGGGGCATGGAAGGACTCGCAATCTCGCCGGACGGCAAGACCTTGTTCGGCATCATGCAAAACGCCTTGATTCAGGACGGCGCCCTCAATGCAAGCAATTCCCGGCGCGGTATCAACAACCGCATCTTGAAGATCGATCTCGCGACGGGAGCCACGGCCGAGTACGTTTACCAGTTGTACAACCGCAGCAACGGCGTTAATGAGATGGTCGCCATCAACGATCACGAGTTCCTGCTGGTGGAGCGTGACGGCAACCCGGGGGCCGCCGCGGCGTTCAAGAAGATTGTCTGGATGGACATCACGGGCGCTACCGATGTTTCGAACGACGTGCTTCCGCAAACGGGTCAGACCGTGGTCAGCGGAGATCACGCGGGTCAGGACTTTATACCCGCCGCCAAGAGCGTCTTCATCGATCTGCTGGATCCCGCTTTCGGCCTGAGCGGCGCCTCTTTCCCCGAAAAGATCGAAGGCCTGGCATGGGGACCGGATCTGGACAATGGGAATCACCTACTGCTCGTCACTTCCGACAACGATCTGGTGGCGACTCCCACGCTGATTTGGGCATTCGAAGTTCCCGCCGGTCTGGTCCCCGGTGTCGAGGCGCAGAAGATTCAGCCGGCGTGGGCGCCTGGACAAGTGAAAAAAGGAAAATAACGCATCAGATCATCGACAAACCGGTCCTCGGAGTCATTTTTGTTTATGCGAATGCAATAATGTAGGCGGAGGTTCCGCCGGATGCTCGTAGAAAACCCGCCGTTTCATGTGGCCACCGAAGACGCGGAGCTCAATCCACTGCTTTCCGCCGAAGCCCGGTTCGACGCCGCCGCGCAGGCGCTGGGACTGGACGACGGCATGCGTAAAGTGCTCCGGTCGCCCTCGCGCGAACTGACCGTGAACATCCCCGTGCTGCTGGACGACGGGCGGATTGAGGTCTTCACGGGGTATCGCGTGCAACACTCCATCGCCCGCGGTCCGGCCAAGGGTGGTATCCGATACGCGCCCGACGTCACGCTGGACGAAGTGCGCGCGCTAGCTTCCTGGATGACGTGGAAGTGCGCGGTGACCAATCTGCCCTTCGGCGGAGGCAAGGGCGGCATTATTTGCGATCCGGCGCTGCTCTCCCAGGGCGAACTGGAACGCCTGACGCGGCGCTACACTGCGCAGCTTTACGAATTCATCGGACCTGAAATCGACGTGCCCGCCCCGGACATGAACACCAACGAGCAGACCATGGCCTGGATCATGGATACATACTCCATGCGCGCCGGCCACACGCAGACGGCCGTGGTGACAGGAAAACCAGTGGATCTGGGAGGCTCGCGCGGCCGCACCGAAGCCACCGGCCGCGGTTGCATGGTAGTGGTGGAGCAGGCGCTGCGAAAACTCGGCATCGACCGCGCCAGTGCGCGCGTGGTGATTCAGGGTTTCGGCAACGTGGGCGGCATGGCGGCGAAAGTCATGTCGCGCGCCGGATTCAAGATCATCGCAATCGTCGAATGGGATGGCGCCGTGTACAACGAGAACGGTCTCGATATCCGCGCCTTGACGGAACACCGCAGGCAGACCGGCTCCATCGTGGACTTCGCGGACGGCGTGAACATGGATCGCGAGGAAGCGTTCTTCCTGGAAACTGACGTACTGGTGCCCGCCGCCAAGGAAAACGTCATCACCTCACACAACGCGCACCGCATCCGCGCGAAGATCCTGTGCGAAGGCGCCAACGGCCCTACCACCGCCGCCGCCGATCCCATTTTGCACGACAAGGGAATTTTCGTGATTCCCGACATTCTTGCTAACGCAGGCGGCGTCACGGTGTCCTATTTTGAATGGGTACAGGATCGCATGGGTTACTTCTGGAATGAGCAGTTGGTCAATGACCGCATGGAGGAAATCATGATCAACAGCTTCCGCGACGTGGTAGCCTACGCCGAGAAACATCGCGTCGATAACCGCCTGGCGGCATATATGCTGGCGCTCGACCGCGTGGCTTTCGCGATCAAGCTGCGTGGGATTTACGCGTAGCTCTCCCCTTACATGCCGGAGTTTTCGCGCGTTGGACGGGCGAACGCTCGATACACCATCGCTCCCGCGAGCATCGTCGCGCCCGCGATCAACGCCTGCTCCCGCGTGCTGCCGCTCAGAAGCCATGCGCAGACGCCGAGCGCCAGCACGGGGATGCACCAGCCTCCCGGTAATTCGAACCGGCGGCCTTCGCGCGGGAGCTTGCGCCGGAGTACCGGCACAGCCAGGCACGTGGTTGTATAGTAGAGCACTCGGGAGAGCGCTCCTAATGCCGCCAGCTGTCCAAACGTTCCGCCTACCGCCGCCGCCCAGGCTGGAACGGCGAACAGCAACGTCGACACCACGGGCGTTCGATAGCGTGGATGCAGCCGACCCAGCACCGCGGGCAATTGTCCTCCACGCGCGAGCGCGTACAGCATGCGCGAGCCGATCAGGATCGCGGCGCTGTTGGTTCCAGTCGTCGAAAACAACGCTCCCACGGCCAGCAGCATGCCTCCCGCAGGTCCCAGAAACATGCGCGCGGAGGATGCCAACGGCGTGGCGCTCGATGCCAGACCCGGCAGCGTTCCCATCGCCACCCAGTGAATCGAGAGGTACAGCAGCACGACAAACCCGACGGATGCCATAAGCACCGCCGGCAGCGTTCGTCTGGGATCCACTACTTCTTCACTAGGAATCGCCGCGAATTCGAATCCTCCGAACGCGTAGATCAACAGGAGCGTAGCTTGCTGCAGTGAGCCTGGCGCCGTGGGCAGCGCGAAGGAGACCGAGCGCGAATCCGCGTAAAAGAATCCCACGGCGCAGAATACCGCGAGTGGAATCAATTTGCCGCAAGTCAGAATGTTGATGGTCCGCACGCCCGGCCGGATGCCCAGGCAATTGATCCAGGTCAACACCGCGATCACCAATGTGATCGCGAATACACGACCCGCCCCTTGCGCCGCCGCGGGCCACAGAAAACCGAGATTGGCTGAAAACGCGTTGGTGATGGCCGCCGCGCCGGCCACCCGCGAGAGCGTCAGCAGCATTCCCGCCTGAAAACCGGCGAACGGTCCGAACGCTTCCCGCGCGTAGAGATAAGGGCCGCCTGAGCTGTCGAACTGGCTCCCGGCCTCGGCAAAACACAAAGCCACCAACAAGACCGCCGCACCGGCAATGAAATACGCGATGAGGCTGGAAGGCCCCAACAATTGCGCGACGTTCGCGGGCAGCGCGAAAATTCCCGCGCCCACCATGCCGTTGATAGCGATGGCTGTCAATCCGGCGCGCCCGATGGCGCGAATCGGCGCTGGAATCGCGTTTACCGCCATGTTAGAGCATTTTCTAATCCAAGAACGGGCCTGAAGGGGTAAAGGTCAGGCGGGGACGTTGCGGGGCTCCTTTCTGAGGTTTTCGGGGGATGGAGAGAGGGAGGAAGCCGTCGTCGGCGCGGTGGAAATGTGGGAATCGCGCAGCGATTTCCA
>CAMAUG010000230.1 GCA_945861255.1 Candidatus Sulfopaludibacter sp. SbA3 | reverse complement strand
TGATGGCGCACGGCTTCAAGCCCAGTGTCGCGCCCGGCGTGGTGGCGCCTTCCACGGGCGACAACAAGTTCGAACTGGGCTGGAAGTCCGCGCGCGGAACGGTGGAGGCGCGCCGCGTGGACGAAAGCACGCCGATGTTCGTGGAAATGGCCGCGCCGGGAACCGCATTTGAAGGCGCGTGGCGCGAGAAATCGGCGCAGGATCGCGCGAAGTTGTTCCAACCCGCCAATCGCTACGCCGAGGAGTTGATCGCGCGCCACAAGGACTACGCCGCGCGCACGGGCCTGACGCGTCTCAGCGACACGCTGGCCAAGTTGGAAACAAGCCTGGACGGAGCACGCCGCCAAGGCAACGGATGCGTGCTCTCAATCGGCTGGGGCGGCGGGCTGCTGGGCAAGGCCGCGTACTTGAACACGGAAGACGAATTCTACCGCAAGATTCTCCGCAGCCTGCCGCTCTACCAGCGCGCGATTCAAACCGGCATGCCGTTTCCCAAGACGCGCCGCGTAGTATTCGAACAAGGGCAGCCGGCCAGTTTGCCGGGCTGGGTGCTGCTGGAAGTGGTGTAGATCACCAGCTGAAGGAATTGAACTCTATTTGTTCGACTGGAGGATGCCGCGGGCACGTTCAAACACATCCCGCAACATGGCCGCCGTGAGTCTTCCGGTGGATGTGTTCTGCTGGCTGGGGTGGTAGGAACCGATCAGAACGTGCGCGCCCGCGATCTTGTACACCACGTTATGGCCGAAGGCAAACGGAGCGCGGGCGGCGATCACTCCGCGGTCTTTCAGAATGCCGAGATATGCATCGAAGCCAAGCTTGCCCAGCGCCACCACGCAGTGCACGCCGCGGAGAAGATCCAGCTCCCGTTCCAGATACGGACGGCACTGCTGGAACTCTTGCGGTGACGGCTTGTTATCGGGGGGCGCGCACCGCACGGCCGCGGTGATGTAGGCGTCCGTGAGTTTCAGTCCGTCGCCGCGCGCGCGGCTTTCGGCCTGCGATGCGAAGCCGGTTTCATGCAGCGCGCGATAAAGGAAATCGCCGGAGCGGTCGCCGGTGAACATGCGGCCGGTACGATTGCCTCCGTGCGCGGCGGGCGCCAGACCGATGATCAGCAGGCGGGCTTGCGGGTCGCCGAAGGGAGGTACGGGCTTGCCCCAGTAGTCCCAATCGCGATAGGCGCGGCGCTTGACACGCGCCATCTCCTCGCGGTGCGCAACCAGGCGTGGACAGAGTGTGCAGGTGGTGATTTCGTTCGCGAGGACCGATAGCTTGCTCATGCGGAGGACGTCGTGACAATTTTGGCACGGACGCTGCCTGAGAAGTCGTCCCGCCTTATAGCACTATCTAACGTAAGCATAGTCGGCTTCGGCAATACTCCGAGAACTTCGAGGGACGGGTTGGCATCGCACTCCCCGCCGCCGTAGTGGCGGTCAAGACTGCCCCGGCTGTTACCGCCCCTCAACTGGCGGAGGCCGCGGCTGGTTTCACGGCGCGGACGAATGCACTCATGAATCGCCCATCCACTTGCGGGGCGAGGGTGTCCACGTCGATGCCTTCGGCGCTCAGAAACGCCCGCGCGTCTTCCACCCGGTAAATGCGCGTCGGCTCGATGCCGATCTGCTCGAATCCGGCGGAAGCTAGCTTCGCGCGGTACTCCCCTTGTTCCAACGCGCCGGCAATACAGCCCACCCACAGCAGTAAGCTCTTACGGATTTCGGCCGGGATCGCCCCGCGCGTTACCACGTCGGACACCGCGAAGCGCCCGCCCGGCTTCAGCACCCGAAAAGCCTCGCGCAAGACACGATCTTTATCGGCGGAGAGATTGATCACGCAGTTGGAAATGATGACATCGACGGATGCGTCCGGCAGCGGAATGCTTTCGATCTCTCCTTTCAGGAATTCGACATTCGCCGCACCCGCTTTACGCTTGTTCTCATTGGCGAGAGCCAGCATCTCATCCGTCATGTCGAGGCCGTACGCCTTGCCGGTGGGGCCGACGCGCCGCGCGGAGAGCAGCACATCAATGCCCCCGCCGGAGCCAAGATCCAGCACCACGTCGCCGGGCTTCAGTTCCGTGAGAGCCGTCGGGTTGCCGCAGCCGAGGGACGCCAGAATCGCCTCCTCTGGTAACCCGGTGGTCTGCGAATCGCTGTACAAATTATCGGTGACTGGATCCGTGCAGCAAGAGGACTCGCAGCAGGATTTGCTTCCTTGAGTGGCGCGAAGCGCCGCCTGTCCGTACTTTTCTTTGACCGTCTCTTGAATCGTATTCATTGTATTTTCTCCTATTTGCAAATTCGTATGATCGCCTGAGGCTGAACAGCTTGATTGCGCGTGCAGCATTCGGCATACAGAAACCCGAGAACTTCCTGGAGCGCTGCGGCGTTCGCGCTATAACGCAGGAAGGTGCCCTCCCGGCTGACCAACACCAGGTTCTCGTTCTTCAGCTTGTCGAGATGATGGGACAGCGTGGAGGCGGAAATGTCCAGCCCGGATTGGATCTCCCCCACCACCAAACCGTCCGGATGGGCCGAGAGCAGCAGTTGCATGATCCGGAGGCGCGATTCCGTGCCGATGGCCGCGAACATGTCTGCGTAACGGGCAATGTCTTCGATGCGTTTCTTCATGGTTCTATAGTTCCATAATAATAGCAATATAGAAGTTGTCAAGGGGCTGGACTTAAAAAGTTGCGCGGCTCACGGACGTCCGTCGGTGGCGCGAAGCTGCGATGATGAAGAAACTCCTATGGACTCCGTCCGTTTTACGTGCCAACCGGGCTGTACAAACTGCTGCGAACAAAAGGGCTTAGTGTATCTGACCGAAGACGACCTCAAGCGCGCCGCCGCCTTCGTCCAAATGACACCGCGCGCTTTTGAGAAAAAATATGTCTACCGCACCGCGCACGAGATGCGTCTCCGCAAGCCGCGCGAAAAGCAGTGCCCGTTCCTGCTCGAAGGCGGATGCGGCATCCATCCGGCCAAGCCCACGCAATGCCGGGCGTTTCCGTTCTGGGGGGAACTGCTCAATAGCCGCAAGGAATGGAATCGCACGGCGCGGTACTGTCCGGGGATCGGCAAAGGGCCGTTGATTCAGATCGGCGCCGCGCGGAGGCTGGGCGAAGCTTGACGCTTATCGCAAGTGCCTAGCGCAGGCCCAGGCCGCCGTCCACGGACAGAATCTGTCCCGTCACAAACGTGGATGCGGCCAGGAAGTAAACCACCGCCTCCGCGATTTCGTCCGCTGTCCCGGCGCGGCCCGCCGGCGTCGCGGCGATCAGGCGCGTGATGCGGTCGTCGTAGAGGCCGAAAGGGATCACGCCGGGCGCGACGGAATTAACCGTGACCTTCGGAGCGAAGGCCTTGGCGAGCGCCTGCGTCAGCATGACGACTCCCGCTTTGGACGCGCAGTAGTGCGCGTGCTCCGCCCACGGATGCAGGCCTCCCAGGGAGCTGATATTCACGATGCGGCCACCCTCGCCCGCGAGCATGCGCTTTGCCGCTTGCTGGCAGCAAAAAAACACAGCTTTGAGATTCACGGAATGGATGGAATCCCAATCCGCTTCGGTGACCTGCAGCGCGTTGATACGCGTGAAGCGAGCCGCGTTGTTTACCAGCCCGTCGATGCGTCCGAAGTGCATGTGGACGGCGTCGAACAGCGTTTCGATTTCGTTCACGTTCTCCAGATTCGCTCGGAATATGGGTGCGCCGCCGCACTCCGCCGCCGTCGATCGCGCTTCGGCTTCGGAGTGTTGATAATGAATGGCGACGCGCGCGCCTTCCCGGGCCAGCCGCAGCGCGATGCCGCGTCCAATGCGCTTGGCCGCGCCGGTGATCAGGACCACGCGTCCGTCCAGAGAGGGCATTTCTCAATGTTAACGCGCGAGGGATGCCGGACCTTCGGTGAGCATGCCCGCCGCGCTATACCGTCGGATCGCCATGTACCGCCACCTCTTCGGGGTCGACACCGGCGCGGGCAGGTGCGGGCAGCAAGCCGCGGTAATCCGCCCAGCCCCAAAACAACGCAGTGGTGGAGCTGAGCACTCCGGCAATGGCGCCAATCGTCCGCGGGCTCATTTGACCGGACGCGAAGCCGGCCACCGCCATGGATGCCATCATTGTCATCCAGGTCCAGGTTTCGATGGTGGAAAACACGCGGCCGCGAAAGTCGTGCGCGACGTGGCGAAGCAGTTGCGCGGTGTTCAGTACGGAACTTACGGCGACTCCCGCCCGCGACAGTCCGATGAGCCACAACGCCATCACGAAGGTGGGCGCCAAGGCGAATAGCACATACGCGCAGCCGTGAACCAGGTAGCAAATCGAAATGGTTCGCTTATATGCCGCGAAACTCAACCGCGGGCCCAAACGGTGCCCCAGCGCGCCTCCCGCAATCAGGCCGATTCCGGCGCATCCCCAAATGATGCCGATGCCGGCAGGACCCCGTTTAAACACGCCCTCGCCGAACAAGCTGAACAAGATTTGCGCCGCGCCGCCGCCGGTGGCCCATCCGACGGCCACCAGGCCGATACCCAGGATCAGCGGCGAGGAGCGCATGTAGCGCAGTCCCTCCACATACTCATGCCATGGCCGCACAACGCGGTCTTCGGAAACGTCGGAGCGCTGAGCGCGGAACCCTTGAGGAACGCGCAGCTTCGCGATACAGTATGCCGAAAACACAAACGACATGGCATTCAAGATGAACGCCAGCGTGTACCCGAACGAAGTGACCGATGCTCCCCCCAGGAAGGAACCGGCCGTCAGCGTGGTCCACTGCGTGATCTGGGTGAGCGAATTCGCGGTATGCAATTCGTCGCGGGTAGCGATGGAGGGGAGAATGGCCGCACGTCCGCTGGTGAAAAACGGCGATGCGAACATTAACAGCCCGCTCAGCAAATACAGCAGCCATGTGCGGCCGGCCGGTATGGCAAGAATAAAAGCGAGAGCCACCACGGCGCGCACTACGTCGCTCAGGATCATGATCCGCCGGCGGTCCATGCGGTCCAGCAGCACGCCGGCTATGGGTCCCGCCACCATCACAGCAACCGCGCGCGCCAGCAGCACTCCGGCGACCACTAACCCGGAGCCGGTATTCGCCAAGGCCAGGCTGAAGACCGCGATGTTGTTGAAGTTGTCCCCGACCTCGCTCACCACCTGGCCCATCCATGTGGCGCGATAGTTGGGATTGGACCGGAGCAGCGCGAGAAAGCCGCTGGAGATCAAGCGAGCGTGTCCTCACGCACTGTGATGGTCTTCAGATAGTCACGGTCGATGTCATAACCGAAGCCTGGTCCGGAAGGCACGGCGATGGTTCCACCGGGAGAAACTTCGACTGCCGGGAAAATCACGTCGCGGGCCCAATAACGCTTGCTTGCGGAAACGTCGCCCGGCAGCACGAAATTCGGCAGCGTGGAAAGCGCAATGTTGTGGGCGCGCCCGATGCCCGATTCCAGCATCCCACCGCACCACACGGGGATGCCATTCGCCTGGGCGATGTCATGAATGCGGCGGGCCTGGCGGAACCCGCCCACGCGCCCCAGCTTGATGTTCAGGATGCCGCACGCGCGCATTGCGATGGCCTGTTCGGCATGGCGCGGCGTGCGAATGCATTCGTCCAGGCACAGTGGCGTGGCAAGCTGTTTTTGCAGGGCGGCGTGATCGATGATGTCGTCGTGCTCCAGCGGCTGCTCCATCATCATCAGATGAAATTCATCCAGGCGCCGCAGGTGATCCGCGTCCCCGAGTGTATAAGCGGAGTTGGCATCCACCATCAACCGGATGTTCGGAAACACCCGGCGCACTTCGCGGACAACCTCAATGTCCCATCCGGGTTTGATCTTGATCTTGATGCGCTGGTATCCGGCGGTGACTTCCGTTTCGATTTTGCTCAAAAGCTGCACGATGGAATCCTGAATGCCGATCGAAACGCCGCACGGAATTTCAGCACGCGCGCCTCCGCCGATGTGTTGGGCCAGCGGAATGCCGGCCCGTCTTGCTTCCAGATCCCACACCGCGGCTTCCAGGCCACCGCGCGCCATGAAGTGCCCGCGGATATGCGCCATGCGATCGAAGACGTCCGCCGCGCTCTCCAGCGGATGATGCAGGATTCTTGGGGCGGCGTAATTGACAACCAACGGCCAGATCGATGCAATCCACTCTTCGTTGTAAAACGGATTCTCGCCGGCGGTCACCTCGCCCCATCCGGAAACACCGTCTGAGACCGCTTCCAACAGTACGATATCCCGCGCGTGGGTCCGGCCGAAGCTGGTCTCGAAAAAATGCACCAGCGGCATGCGGATCTGGCGGACAACGATGCGTTCGATGTGGAAGGACATGTTAATCGAGCCGTCCAAAAAGATACGC
>CAMAUG010000229.1 GCA_945861255.1 Candidatus Sulfopaludibacter sp. SbA3 | reverse complement strand
GCG
Organism: Candidatus Sulfopaludibacter sp. SbA3; assembly: GCA_945861255.1. Lineage (GTDB taxonomy): Bacteria > Acidobacteriota > Terriglobia > Bryobacterales > Bryobacteraceae > Palsa-187. Next base: position 6,359 of record CAMAUG010000229.1, on the reverse strand, counting down.
CGCGGCGGGCTGCACCACCACTGTGCCGGCCCATAGCCTGCTCGCTCCGGTGCGCGCGTGCGTGATGGCGGCCGCGCGCGTCATGCCGGGAGTCTGCGGCGTATTGGCGTCCAACTCGCCCGCGCGAACGACGCGGATTCCGTGTTCTCTCCAGTCGGCCATACGGTTATCGCTTTACTCCCAGTTCACGTAAGATGTGATCGGCGTGTTGCACGTCATCAAGCATCCATATCAGGAAACGAACGTCCACGCTGATGTTGCGCGCGACGTCCGGAGCATAGCCGAAGTCGTTGGCGACGTTTTCCCACACACGGTCGAAATTCAGGCCCACCAGTTCACCGCGGCCATTGACCACCGGGCTGCCGGAGTTGCCGCCGGTTGTATCCGCGTCGGCCAGAAAATTGATGGGAATCCGATTCGCATCCGTCTTTCTCGCCGCGTCCACCACGAAACCTGGCAGTGCGAAAGGCTCTTCGCCGGTATGTTTCTGAATCATGCCGGCCAGCGTGGTTAGCGGCTTGTACTGGACGCCGTCGCGCGGCGCGTAGCCCTGCACGTGCGCGAAGCTGACGCGCAGCGTGCTATTCGCATCCGGCGCCACCGGCTTGCCCGCGTGCGCGATCACGGCCTTGCGCCACTCCGGACGCAAACGAGCGACAGCGCCGTCGCGCGCGTCCGCCCGCGCTTTCCATTCGCGGAGCTCCACGTCGAGCACGAAGGCCATCTCCAGCATCGGGTCCTGGCGGGCGCGCAGTTGCTGGAGCGTTTCTTCAAACATCTTGGACCGCTCGGCGGCATTCGTCACTTTGGTGGCGCGCAAAAGCTCGCTCGCGTTGGCTGCGCGCGCGGCGGCGATACCTTCCTTTCGCGCCCGGGCGATCCATGACGCCAGCAGTGCTTCATCGGAGGGGGCAAAAAAACTCTTCTGGTCGCGTTCGAGCGCGGCCTGCAGACGCTGCAGGTCTCGGATCTGGAAGCCGGGATCGCGCTCTGCATCGGGTTTTTGGCGTTCGGCCGCCAGTCGCACCAGTATCGCGGCATCACGAAGCGCTAGTGAACCTACGTTCACGGAAGTCAGCAGATAGTCATGGACGCCCATCTTCCGCCGTTCTTCCGCCACGCGATCCAGCTCTTTCTTGGCGTCGAGCGCCTTGGCCCACGCCGGTTTGCCCGCCGCCCAGGCCATCACCGCGTCGTCGTTCGCTTTCTGCTTTTCGATCAGCGACCCGCGTGCCAGCCCCGCCAACTGCCCCTCAGCGCCCGTGTGCGAGTTGTTCAGGCTCTTGAGCGTGGCCGCGACCGCGATGGCGCCTTCCGCGCTGCCCTTGGTGGTCTGCTCCAACAGTCTGATCCACTCGCCGTAAATCTCCCGGTTCAGTTCGAAGCGGAAGTCGCGCTCGTTGGCCATTTCACCGCTCGTGAGAGAGCGGAAGGTCCGGCCCGGATAACCCATCAGCATGACGAAATCGCCGGGTTTCACGCCGCCGCGCGAAATCGGGAAAAAGAATTCGGGCGTGTACGGCTTGCCGTCCTTGTACGCGCGCGCCATGGAGAAATCGCCCACGTGCCGGGGCCACCGGAAATTGTCGATCTCGCCTCCGAATTCGCCGATGGCGCGCGGCGGCGCGTACACCAGGCGAATATCGCTCAGCTCCAGATTTTCGATGAGAACGTATTGCAGGCCGCCGTCGAAGACGCCCACGCTGCAGCGGTTCCCCGGCGTCTTTTCGCACGCGGCCACCAGTTCCTTTTGCTTCGCTTCGATGGCCTTGGAGCGCGCCAGGTCCGCGCTGCCGGCGGGAACGGCGCTTTCGATTTCCTTGGTCACGTCGGTGAATCTTCGCGGCACCGTCACGCGAACGGTCTTGCCGGGCAACTCCTCGCCACTTGAATTCGCTATAAAGCCGTTGGTGATCAAATCCCGCTGCGGCGTGGAATGCTCTTGAATCAGGCTGAACAGGCAGTGGTGATTGGTGAGCACCAGGCCGCTTGCCGAAACGAACGCGGCCGAGCACCCTGGCACCGCCACCGCAGCCGCCAGCAGTCCCGTGCCGCGCTTCGGATCCCACAAGCGAGACACGGGCAGTTCCAACCCCTGCTGCTTCAACCACCGCGCGTCGAGCTCCAGAACTTGTTGAGGAGTCCACTTGCCCTCGTCGGCCCAACCGGGGCCGGCGCCGGCCAGCGCCGCCAGGATGAGCAGTTTGGATCGGCTTCGCATACAATAAAAATCGCATGAATTGGAGAATCTTGCTGGCCGCCTGCCTCGCCATCGGTGCCACGCCCGTGGTAGCGCAACCACTACGGGTGTTTTCCGAGTTCGCGCGCATCGACGCGATGGGCAACGTAACCGCGCCCGAAATGCCGCGCGAGATTCTTTCGCCCGCCATTGTCCGCAACGGTTACACGTCGTTTCAAGTGGTCATTCAAGCTCCGTCAATGACGCGCTTTCTGCTGCATATGGGACAAAATCCCGAAAACGCAGTACAAGTGACGCTGTATCGCCGCGTTGGCGCGCAATTAGAACATGTGGAGCTGCCCTATGAGAGCAGCGGCACGGAGGTGCTGTGGATGGATGTATTCGCCGAACGAAGCGCATCCGTGCGCCGCGTAAAATTGGAACCGCAAGTGAACATCAACGGCGATTGGATCATTTATCCAATGGAGGTCCGCGTGCGCGATCCGCAGGTACCGGACGTGCTGCCGCCGGCTACCTTGCGAACGCTGTTGTGCGGCGGCGTCTCAGCGGCAGGGATCCCAGCGGGAACCGCGGTGGCTCAGATGCATCTGCGTAATGAGCGCCAGGACGCTGGGCTGGCTACCCAAGCCACGCCCGCCGACCGCGATGAACTGAAGAAGCGCCTGGGCGGATGCAATGCCCGCGCGCCGGCGGATCCCGAGGCCTACCTCAAGGTGCGCGATCTTTTCTTCACCCCGTTGTGGATGCGCATCGCGCATTAATCAAACACGAAATTCGGAATCCCTGCGGTGCAATGCTAAACTTGTATTTCCACCCAAAACGGAGAGATGGCCGAGTGGTTGAAGGCGCACGCTTGGAAAGCGTGTATAGGGGAAACTCTATCGAGGGTTCGAATCCCTCTCTCTCCGCCAGTCAACTCCGCATTCGCTTTATTGAACCGGATGTCCGATGACGGGACGGATCTCCTAGACTAACAGGGGCAGGTCAATATTCTGCGAGAATGGCCTCACGGGCGTATCGCCGAAATGGGTCGGAGAATGGAGGCCACCAACAGTGTTCGCTTGGTATGTTCGCGTTTCTCACCTCATCGCAAAACATCCCGAAAGCCCTCAATTCCCCCTCTTTCGCTTAGTCCTCCTGCATCTGTCACCCGGTGTTCTGATACTGCTCTTGAGCTTGTGGCTCAGCCCCTTCGCCATGCGATGGGGTTATCCACCGCTGCTTGGTCTTCTTGTCGCTGCGACCGCCGGCATCGGCGCTCAACTCGTTCATCTGCTCTGCGCAGGGTGGAAACGCAACCGCCGATGGTCGCTGGAAGGGATCGTGCTTTATCGCGAGCCGTTGGCGCCGGGACGTACGGCGGCGATCGCGTGCGGGTGCATCGTGACGGCAATCCTGGTGCTGGTTCTGACGACACCCCTCGATCGATTCCTCGCCGAAAGCGTGTTTGCATGGCTGCCGGCATGGTTCTTCTACGGTGATGCCAAGGTTTATGCGGGCTATACACGGTCGGCTTTGCTCGTGACTCTGTGGGTGCGGCTTGCGCTGGACGGCCTAGTCTTCCCAGTCGTCGAAGAGCTGTATTTCCGCGGCTATCTGATGCCAAGACTGGATCGTTTTGGAGGCTGGACGCCTGTATTGAATCACCTTCTGTTCACCATTTACCATCTCTGGCAACCGCAAAACTACGCCACCATCTTTCTTGGTATCTTTCCGCTGGTGTGGGCTACCTGGCGCTGGCGTTGCGTGAGAATAGGCATGGTCACCCATGTGCTGCTGAATTTGATCGGCGCGCTACTATCATTCGGATTGATCCTCAAGAACGCGGGATGAAATCACTCTCCGGATCGAACTTCTTTTTCGGCGGAATCATCAGCCCTTCAGCTACCAACACCTGCTCTTCCAGATCGAGATCGTTCGCGTCAGCGGTACTGTCTTGGCGATCGGCACGCTGCGGTCGCGAATGATGATCTCCTGGCCCGCACGCACCTTTTGCAGACACGCGCTGAGCTGGTTTCGAGCCTGCCGAGCGTGCCAGGATAGATCCGCGCCGCACGGCATCGGAGGCGAAACACCAGCGAAGATTCCAGATTCTGGCCCGTGAATTCGGGTAGTGGTTCAGCTTGGAACCCAGGTGCACCCGACCCAGCGGCACGGGTGCGCCCAACACTCGGAAAATCGGCAGCAAGGCCCATCTCGGTTTGCGGGTAGCGAGGGCGCTCTAGGAGGGATCAACGGAGCTTTGGGCGGGCTTACCATGGCAGCGGGTCCTCCGGCTTACCGATCGGCGAATGGGGGGCAGGAGCAACCTGCGCAACGCGGAGGTGTTTGGCAATGCCGGTTCCCCGGCCCGCTATGGCTTGACCGACTTGACCGTGAAATAGTTAATGAAACCATTCACCTGCTTGAACCAGTGGGGCTGTCCCGCCGGAATCACCAGGACGTCGCCCTTCTTGAGGTTGTAGGACTGTCCGTTCTGGATGTCCTTGGCGGTCAGTTGGCCGGGCCTGGTGGGCCTGGGCTCCACCGCCGTGCCTCCGACGATGATCGTGGCGCTACCGTCCACGATGTAGAATACGTCGGTCTCCTTTTCGTGGATCTCGATATTGCCGTTCGTGGTCCGGCGGTCCGTGTGGACTCGATATGCCTCGCCCGGAACCAGCGGATTGGTCTTCTTCTCAAAATTTTCAAGAACCTTCTGGTTTTCGACGTACACGGGGGCATCCGCGGCCCGGGATTCCATCGCAAACAGAACCAGGCCGGCGGAAATCACGGCTGCGCACATCATTGTTCTCATCTTCAAGTACCCTTTCCTGAGCCTGCGGACCTTGGTCTGGATCGACGGGCCTCAAAGCTCGATGCCCGTGGCATGCGTATCTATTTTAGAACAGGAACTTCAACGCGAACTGGACCTGCCGCATCGCATAGCCCGGAGCCAACGACGTGACTTTACCGAAGTTTACGTTGCCCAGGTTGTTGAACTGCGGCCGGTCAAACACCGGATGGTTCGGCAGATTAAACGCCTCCGTGCGGAACTGGAGGGTGTAGCGCTCCTTGAACTGGAAGTTCTTGAACAGAGACAGATTCACCACGCTTTGGTTGGGACCGTAGCCCAAGTTGCGCGGCGCGTTGCCCAGCGTTCCGGCGGCCGGAATCGCGAACGAGGCGGGATTCAGGAATTGTCCGGTAACGCCAACCGTGGGGGTCGCCGTCCGAATGTTGTTGCTCACCAGGGTCGGGCGCTCCAAATTGCCTCCTACGCCGGCAATACCACTGACCGAGCCCTGCGTGGCTACCGTAAAAGGCAGACCCGTCTGCCACGCAAAGGAACCGTTCACCTGCCAGCCCGCCAGCGCCAGCTTGGGCGCGCCCTTCAGCGATTTGCCGAACGGAATGTCATAGTTTCCGCCGAAGGTGAAGCGGCTCTTGATATTGAAATCACTGTTCGCCCAGTCATAGGTCTGGGTGTTCTTGATGCCCTGAACCAACGGGCCCATGAAGTTTCCATAACCGCCGGTGCTGGTTCCAAGACCGGTCACGTTGTCTTTCCCGCTGGCATACGTGTATCCGGAGGTAACGCTGAAGCCCTTGCTCATCCGGCGGTTGAAGCCCACCTGGAATGCGTTGTATGCGGAACTGCCCTGCGGCGTCTGATACGAGATGGTTGTCAGAAGCGGGAAGGCCGCGAATGGCCTCGGGTTTGCGGCGCCGGTGCCGTTGGGCAGCGGCCGGTTGATGTCGGGAAGGGCCATTACAAGTGCGCCACCCCGCATACCCACGTAACCGGCGGTCACCACGTTGCTGCCGAACTGCTTTTCGAACAGCACGTTGAATTGATGCGTGTAGCTGGCCGAGTAATTCCGGTCCATCGCGACCAAAGTCGACGGCGGAATCTTCGTCAGATCGATCACGCCGTTGACCTTGTCATAGGAGCCCGGATCCTTCGGGCGCGGAACGCCTTGGGACAAGGTGCCGATACCGGCCGGACAAGCGTTGCTGCCAAACACACGGGTCACCGAGGTTCCGCACGTCAGCGCGCTGGTGAACGGCAAGTTCTTCAACGCGGCGCCGGAAGTGTAGTCACCGGGGAAGAAGCTCATGCCCCAGCCGCCGCGCAGCACCATGCCTTGCCCGAGCGTGGCGGCGAAGCCGAGGCGGG
>CAMAUG010000228.1 GCA_945861255.1 Candidatus Sulfopaludibacter sp. SbA3 | reverse complement strand
GAGCACGCGGGCTTCGGTGAAGTGGCCGATGCGCGCCTTTGCCATCACCGGAATGGAAACGGCGTCCATGATTTCCCGGATGATCCGGATGGAGGCCATGCGCGCCACGCCGCCTTCCTTGCGGATATCGGCGGGCACGCGCTCCAACGCCATCACGGCAGTGGCGCCGGCATTTTCGGCGATCTTGGCCTGCTCGACGTTGGTGACGTCCATGATGACGCCGCCCTTCAGCATCTCAGCCAAGCCAATTTTCAAACGGAATTCTTCAGACAGGTACATTGTGATTACGCCCCGAGCGTGCGGCCAATCCGGACGCCGGGCCCGTGCTTTCAGTATGACACGCGGAGGTTTGTCAACAGATGGGGGCAAGGCCGATCAGCCCGCCAACTGTCTGCGAAGATGCTCGACCACGGCACAATGTTCCCGCTGAGGGCTGAAGAGGATGACCTCGGCGTCCTGCGTTACCGCCACCGTGTGGCCGGGAGGCCAATAGAACAGATCGCCGCCGCTCACGTGTTGGGCGTGGCAGCTTGGCCGCTGAACTGTTCCCAGTGGTCCCGGCGGTCCCGACGGCTCACCGCTGGCTAAACCCGGGGAATTTGTGATAGCCTGCCGACTGATATGAAAAAAATCAATCTCCTTGTCTCTTCCCTGCTGATTGCCGCCTGCACGCTTGGGGCGCAGCAGCTTACCACCAAGAAATCGTTGAACCTCGCGATTGCCAAAGTGATTGTGGCGGCAGCCGAAAAAGAAGCGATCAAGAATAATTGGACCATGTTCATCGCCGTGGTTGACGACGGCGGAACGCTCATCGCGCTGGAGCGTCTGGACGAGACTCAGATCGGCAGCCTGGAGGTTTCCATCGCGAAGGCGCAAACCTCTCTTAAGTTTAAGCGGCCCACCAAGGCGTTTGAAGACGTGATCGCCGGCGGACGGAACGCGATGCTGGGACTTCCCGGGATGACTCCTATCGAAGGTGGTTTTCCGCTGATGGCGGACGGTAAGGTGATCGGCGGGATCGGCGTCAGCGGCGGATCGTCACAGCAGGATTCGCAAGTGGCGCAGGCCGGCGTGGCCGCGCTCGAAGCTTTGTTGAAAGCCGGAAAATAGCCAGTGGGGTGAGGTGCCCTTCTCGGACCAAATCGCGCCTAATTGAGCTCCCTGACCCAGATATTCCGGAAGCTGATGGGCTCGCTCGGGTCGCCGTGAGCCTGCAGCTTAATCGGCGCGGCGTCGTACTTCTTATAGGACGGCGGGCCGATGAAGAGCGTCTCACCATTCAACTCGAAATGATTCTGCACCAACACGCCATTGTAGAAGACCGTTACCTTTGCCGGAGTCTTCAGCGAGCCGTCGGCGTTGAACGTTGGCGCGGTCCACACCACGTCGTAGGTCTGCCACTCTCCAGGCTTGCGACTCGGGTTCACCAGCGGAATGCCTTGCTTGTAGATGCTGCCGGACTGGCCGTTGACGTACGTCTCGCTATTGTATGAATCGAGAATCTGCAACTCATATCCGGCGTCGCGCGGGCCAGTGGAGGCCAGAAACACGCCGCTGTTGCCGCGTGCCTGGCCGGCGCCGGTAATATTCGCAGGAATTTTCCATTCCATATGGAGCTGGTAGTTCCTGAAGGTCCGCCTGGTTTCGATGTTTCCGTCCGCTTTGTTCACCGTCAGCACCCCGCCGGCGACCGTCCATTTGGCCGGCGACTTGTCCCGGCTGGACACCCACTGGTCGAGATTCTTACCGTCGAACAACACAACTGCATCGGAGGGGGGCGCCGCGTCACTGGCGCCTGGTGTCACCACCTTGGGTACCGGCTGCCACACTTCCGTGTCTTGCGGTTTCGCCGCCCCTTGTCCCGGTCCTTGCCGCCCCGCGGCCGGAGGCGTGGACTGCTGCTGCGCGAAAAGGGAAGCGCCTACAGCAAGGAGAGCCGCGTAGGTGATGAATTTCGAAAATTGTATGCGCATGGCTTCGCTCCGGATTCTCACTCAGCGTACACCTAACTGCGTCCCGTATGTGCCCGCGCCACCGGCCACCAGTGCTAGAATCGAGCGACGATGCAAGGTTACCCTCTCAATCTCAAGTCTCCCGCCCTATCGCCGCGATTCTAGGGTAGCAACTGCCGATCGTCCGGGTAACACAAACATTTTATGCAAAGACGCAAATTCATCGCTGCATTGGCAACCACCGCCGCCAGCTGTGCCGCCCAGGCGAGGGTAGGCGCCATTGAATTCGGCGTGTGCGGAGACGCTGCCCACTTCGACGCCGCTGTACGCTTCGGCTTCGACTACTACGAGCCTGAGGTTGCCGAAATCGCACTGATGGACAACGCACGGTTTGCGGCGTTCAAGACTCAGGTACTGGCTTCCCCCATTCGCTGCCGGACGTTCCGAAGTTTCATCCGCAGGCTGCAGGTGGTGGGCGAGAGTGCGGGCGCGCAACAGGCGGAACTGAGGGCTTATCTCCAGCAGAGTCTCGATCGCTGCAGCCAACTGGGGGCAAGAGTCGTGGTGTGGGGCAGCTCCGGATCGCGGAATGTTCCCGCCGGATTCTCGCGCGACCGTGCCTGGCAGCAGATCCAGGATTTTCTCCGCTTGGCGGGAGACATTGCCCGGCAGAACAATCTTGTGATCGGCATTGAGCCGCTGCGCAAACAGGAGAGCAACATCATCAACACGGGCGGCGAGGCGCTGAAGCTGCTGCGCGAGGTGAACCACCCGAACGTGAAGATGATTATCGACTACTACCACCTGCGCGTGGAGAACGAAGACCTGGATATTCTTCGCCTGGCCCAGAAAGAGATCGTACACCTGCATTTCGCCAACCCTGCCGGCCGGCGGTGGCCTCACAACGCAGCGGAGGACCCTCAGTATCAACGCTTCTTTTCGACGGTGAAAGAGATCGGGTACCAGGGTGGGGTCTCAATAGAGGGCAATGGAACCTTCGAGGACGACGCCGAAGCGGGCCTGCGATTCTTCCGGCAAATGGTGGCGGCGTAACAGAACCGCGCACCGTATTTTGTTATATGATCACGGCTGAGATCACCCGAGGAGCAAGCCCCATGAATCGACGAGAGTTTGTGACCATCACCGCGGCAGCCGCGGCCGCCGTACCTGCCGCCGCCGCAATCGCGGACATCAGCCGGATTCCAACCCGCAAGGTTGGGAAAGTGGAAATCGCCTTCAAATCGCCGGGTGTTCAGCCCAACGGCCTGCAGGCCACCAAGGATGGCCTGTGGATCATTGACCAGGGAGCCGGCAACAGAGCCCACCTGGTCAATTTCGACGACGGCAAGGTGATTCGTGGATTTGAGACGGAAACGCAAAGCTCCAGCGGCATCGCGTTTGACGGCGAGGCCTTGTGGATCGGCTCCACGTATAGCCGGGAGATTGTCCGCTGCGACGCCCACACCGGAAAGGCGATCGAACGGCATTTCACTCCCGGCGCCGGCGTGATCTACCGCATGGCGGGCGATGCTCCCGCGCGTTCCAGCCCGGTACCGGAAAACATGCGCCAGAAGCGTCCCGTGCAACCCGGCAGCGAATCGAAAAAGAAACAGGTCGGCGGATTCCAGATGGGGCAAGTGAGCTCAACCGCCCCCGGCACCGGCGCGCACGGGCAGGAATGGCGTGATGGAAAACTGTGGTTCTGCGTTCCTCCTTCCCGGGAGGTCTACCGCATGAACCCCAAGGAATGGATCGTCGAAAAGAAATTCCCCACTGCCGGCAACCGCCCGCATGGCATAGGTTGGGAGGGCAAGTATCTGTGGGTGGCGGATTCGAACCTGAACGCGTTCTTCAAGCACGATCCGGAAACCGGCGAGATGGTGGAAAAGATCCAGCTCGCCGATAACGACCCGCTGCCGCATGGCATGACCATCTGGAACGGCTCGATGTGGTATTGCGACGACATCGGCCTGGTCTGCAAATTCAAGCTGTAGCCGCGTTACTCAAGCCAAGCGTTGGGTCGGCGCCGCCACCCGCGCACGCCGGTTTTTCACGCTATCGCTTCGCCTTATCCTTTTCGCGCCCGGCGTTCAGGATGTTCACCATGGAGTAATTCGCTTCATGACAAGCATATTCATATAGCACGTAGTCGTCGTTCCGGGTGAAGGGAAAAGCAACTTTCCAGCTTCGGTTGTACGCTTTGGGATCGTCGATCGTCACTTCGTAGTTGATGGTATCGGCGCTGATGCGGGTGAATCGTTCGACGATGTGCAGCCCCTCGCTCTGCGGAACGCCGCGGATGCGTCCGGCCCTTTCGGTGGTGGCGATGTTGCCTTTGTCGTTGTAGTTGGTGGTGTCCACCACCAGCGTGTTGTCTTCCCAATGCCCCCTGGAGTCGCCGTTCCACGTACGGACGCGTGCCGGAAGGTGCGGGCTCCCGTCCAGCGGGATCACGCGCGCGTCATGAATCATTTCAGTGACGATGGTGACATACCCGGGACCCTGCACGATCTGATACCCATTGTTGTAATTGCCAGGGAACATGCCGGCGGGAATACCGCGCGTGATGCACCGGTCCCATGACGTCAGATATTCCCAGGAGTCGCCGTCACGCGCGAGGTTTTCGGCGCGCGTCTTTTCCGCCCATGGCGTCAGCGGAACCCGGCCGTTGGGAGGATCGACGACGAGTGACGTTTGTCGCGTCTTCACCACCCTCACCGAAGGATCCATCCAAGTCCGGGTAAAGTCGTTCACGTTCGCAATCGCTCGCTTTTCGATGGCGGCTACTTCCTGCTCGCTCAGAAAAGGCTTATCGGCTAGGTCGACGGGCCTTTCGAAGGGCGTGACAGTGGTGTTGGTCCAGACGCCCTGCAAGTCCGGCTGCCCGTCCGGAGTTCGCGATTGCACCCAACCGCCCGGGAAAGTCTTTGCAGGCGGCGCTTTCGCGGTGCTGGATTGTTTTGCACCTGGAGCCTGCGCAGCGGCGGTGAATGGCGCCACCAGGACGGCTATAGCCATCACGGATGCCCTGAAACACGGGCCCCACTCTAGAAATCGGTGAATCATTTTGTATGTCTCCAACGCAAGCACACTGCCCGACCAGTGTAGCGCCACGGCACAGCGGCTGCAAATCAAGGGCGTCAAAATCCTGATATAATCGGAAACCATGACCATCAACAAACTCCGTTTTTGTGCGCTCCTGGTTGGTGCGACGGCGGCGGGATCGCTGCTTACGGCCCAATTCATGAAGATTCAAGAAGTCCGGGCCGCCAACAATCGCGTCTACGAGCTTCGCATGTACCACACACTGCCCAACCGCCTGATGCCGCTGGAGACGCGGTTCCGCAACGGTGAAGTGAAAGTGTTCGAAAAGAACAACATGAACTTCATCGGTGGGTGGATACCGCAGGATTCTCCGAACCATGAGAATCTGTACATTTATATGCTGGCCCATGAGAGCCGGGACGCCGCCAAGAAGAATTGGGCCGGGTTCGGCGCCGATCCGGAATGGAAGGTCATCCAAAAGACTTCGGAAGCCGACGGCAAGATCGTGGAAAAGATCGAATCCTATTTCATGGATCCATCTGATTTTTCCCCGGCGAAATAGTACGCTCAGATAGCCCCGGGGCGGCTTACCCTGGATTCACTGCGCGGGGCCGGTCTCCGGCCTCACGCCCCGTTTCCCGTCCGTGCCGGCTTAACCTCTACCGGCCTAACCTCCGGGCACGGTCGGCGGATTCCGGATATAATTGGCCCAACTATGGGCTTCCGATCGCTCTCCCTACTCTTCCTTTGCGCGTTCACCGCTCTTGCCCAGAACGCGACGCAAGCTGGAAAATTCCACGTCGAACACGCAACTCTGCTGAACCTAGGCTTTGAGTGGCCCATCAGCGGCGACGAAAATCGTAACGCTGTCGTGGCCGTCAAGTATCGCAAGATCGGCGACACCCGATGGCGCGACGCCATGCCTCTGGTGCGCATCGGCGGCGAGAACGTCTATCGGCGCCGCGAGGGCCTGGACTATACCGTCCCCCAAGGTTTTGCCGGCTCCATCTTAAACCTGCAGCCCGGAACCCAATACGAGTGCAACTTCGTGATGAGCGACCCAGATGGCGTCTCCGGACAATCCACGCAAACGGTCACAGTCAAGACTCGCGTCGAGCCGCAACCCTATACGGGCGGCCGCACTCTGCACGTCTACCCTCCCGACTACTTCGGCCCCCGCCAGGAGCCTAACTTCACCGGAATCCTGCATGCCTACTACGGCGCGGGCCTTGGCGATTGGTCCGTAGTGTGGGAGCACCGCGCGCAACCCGGCGACACATTATTGCTCCACGCCGGTCTCTACCGCACTGAGCGCCTCAACTACGTAGACCCGATGATGACGCCCTTTGACGGCTCCATGTCCCTGACCCTCAAAGG
>CAMAUG010000227.1 GCA_945861255.1 Candidatus Sulfopaludibacter sp. SbA3 | reverse complement strand
CGCCGTCGAGCACCGGATGAATCGGGTTCACCGGATGTTCGTGCCGCTCACCTTCCTGCTCGGTATGCAGGATGGGGTGCGCCAGCGCTTCGGGCGCCGCAAGACCCAGCGCGCGATACACGTTGGCCAGGTGATCGCGATACAGCTCATCGAATTCCTTACGATTGTCCGAGCCGTGCTCCGGGCCATACCACCAGTTCCAGTCGCTGCCTTCGGCGATCAGCAATTCTTCGTAAGCCAGTTCGCGCGCGGCTTGCGGCGCATCGGGCGTATTGTCGTAAGCCTGGCGCGCGGCCAGCAGCAGTTCCCAGGCGCGATTGTCCTCCTCTGCGCCGATCCAGATATTGAAGTTCGCGTTGATCCAGGAACCGGGGAAAATGCCCTGCAGCGGGTCGGGGGTGAACTTGGCAAGCGCTTCCGATACCGTGAGCGCTTCCATGTTCGAATCTTCGGAAATCCGGCGGTACAGCTCCCGCAGAAACGGGCGTCCATTGGCTTCAAACCATTCCCAGGCGTTCTCGCCATCCAGGATGATGGGGACCAGCGCGTCGCGCCCCGCCGAATTCTCCCGTATGCGATGTAAAAAATGCCCGGCGGCATCGGACGCGTTCATGCGCGAGTACTCAAACCCGATCAGATCGCTCAAGTAGCGATCGCGGAAAATCATACGCATCGCGTGGCCGTTCTGCTGCCACAGATACGCCCGATACGTCACATCCACTCCGGGTTCCCGATTGAGCGTACGGCCCAGCACGCCGTTATCGCTCGCGGCCCACGTAAAACCGCACGACGCGGCCAGGGCCAGCGCTTCGTCGGAAACCGAGCCCTCCGACGGCCAAAGTCCCACGGGCGCTACTCCGAACTGATCGAAGATGTAGGAGCGGGCGCGCTCCAGTTGCACGCGCGCGTCATGCGGATAACGGAAACGCGGCGGCAGCGGCAATCCGTGATGCGGAACGGCGCCGATGTCGGAATCGCAAATCAGCGGGAGGATGGGATGGTAGTACGGCGTCGTGGAAATTTCGATCTGGCCGCGAGCCGCGAACTCGCGGTACACGGGAATCACCCGCTGGAGCGCCTCCCGTTGCTTGCGCGCCATCACCGCCTGATCGTCCAGCGAGAAGTCACGCCCCTTCCCGATCAGATCCTTCAATTCCGCATCGTGCGCCAGCAGGTCCTCGTCAAACCACACCAGCTGGTTCCAGATCTGTAGATCCCGGATGTCCTGATCCGAGAAGCGGTCCTTCCTTTCGTTCTTTTCAAGCAGCTCACGATAGCGCGGGTAGCGGTGAATCAACCGCGGCACGTTGGCCTGAAAAAAATACTTCAAGACGAAGTTGCGCTGCGCCTCGCTCAAATCCTCGGCCCGTGCCACGGCACAATCCAGAAATGGATCCGACGCCTTGCCCGAAGCGTACTCTTCGATCTGCGCCACCATCGACGGAACCAGATTGAAGGTTTGATGAATCTCCGTAAATTCCTCCAGGATCTGGACCATCCCCGCGTAGTCTTTCAGGGCATGCAGACGCGTCCATGGTAGTTTGTATTCGCCCGTCCACAGGTCCTTGTAGAAGGGTTGATGCATGTGCCAGAGAAAGCATAGCGTGGTCATTCAATCCACCATCAATCCTTCCGCGTCATCGGACGGAGCCCCAAGAGATTTTCCACTTTCCGCAAGTCGCCGGCAACCACTTCAATGGCGGATCCCAATTTGCTGTTGCCGAGGGCCGCATCAATCTCGCTCGCGGCCGCGCCGGGAATCACGATCAGGTTGGGCATGCGGCCGGCCTCGAAGCCTTTCAAGTCCTCCATAAAGCTCTTCGTCCAATCCGTTCCCACCATGATTTGGCCAAGTTCGGAGATCCCGTAGATTCGGACGGTGAGCCCGGCGGCCCGTGCATTGGTCCAGATGTAGCCGGCCAAGGTCGAATTGGCGGGCTCGCGGCCGTCAAAGTCGTTCGTCTTCCTGCGTCCGGCGGCGAACGCGGGAGCCAGTTTCACGGTGTAATCCGGCGCAATGCCCGCCATCGCGCGCATGGTCTGCACGGGATCGCCGTCCGGAATTCGATACACCACGTGACGGTCCGTGCGAAGTTTGGGCGCCGGGGCCGTCGCGACAGCCTCGAACGCGGCTCCCTGAACCGGTCCGCCGTATCCGTTGACGGTGACCACCCGATCGGCGATCACGCGCACCGCCGTCGGATAGGCACCGGTGGGGATGAATTCTTCGAGCACGCCGCGGCGGTCGGAGACATCCAGCACCGCCATGGCATCGGCATCCGAACAGGCCACGAACAGCTTCTTCTGATCCGCGGTCAGCGCCAGCGCGCTGGGCGTCATCCCGAGCGGCGACAGCGTATCGGGAGCGATGTTGATGGTATCGACCAACCGCATGGTGTTGTTCGCTCCGATGCCGACCGCGAACACGCTATTGGTGTTGGCGGCGGCCACGAATAAACGGTATTTCCACGCCACCGGCTCCTGGCCTTCCTCCACGGGAGGCTGATAATCGCTCAACACCATATCGGTGGTGTGCGATCCCAATCGAATACGACCGATTTCTTCCCCGTTTGCAACACTGTATTGATACACGGACGCATCGGCCCAGCTGGAGACGAAGTACGATTGTCTATCGGGATGAAATAAGATTCGGTAGGGCCGCCGGCCGCTCTTGAACTGATCGATCACGCGGCCCGAGCGCGGATTGATCACCACGATGGTGTTCTTGTACAGGTCGGCGGCATACAGCAAGCGTCCGTCGGGCGAAAGCGCGACATCGCCGATGAAGTCCGAAGCCTTCATCTCACGCGCGAATTTAAGAACACCTTCAGGTGAAAAACTGAATTCGTAAACCGAGCCGCGCCCGCCGCCGCCCGCATATACCGTCTTTCCATCAGGAGCGAAGACCAGCCCGAGCCACGCGTCCTCGACGGCCACGCGAGAGAGTTCCCGCAAGGGCGGAGGCGTCATCACGCTGATCGATGTCTTGGCGCCGGCGTTCAACACCAGAACAAACTTCCGGTCCGGCGAGACCGCCATGGACATTGGAAAATCAAGCGCGGGAAAATCCAGCGCGCTCTGAGCAAGGCAGGTGGCCGCCGCCAGCAGCGCAAGAACCCCCGTAACCGGGCCGCGACCGTGAGGGAGCGGTGTCCGCCTCATCCCGTGAACCTCTGCGCGATAGGAACCCGCCGCCCGATGCCGAATGCCTTCGTGGTCACCTTGAGCCCAGGCGCCGCCTGCTGCCGTTTGTACTCGTTGCGGTCCACTTTCCTGATAATGCTTTCCACCAATTCAGCTGATACATGCAACGTGGAAGCAATCTCGCCCGGCGCCCGGCACTTCTCGACATATTGTTCCAGTATCGGGTCCAGCACCTCATAGGACGGAAGAGAATCCGTGTCTCTTTGATCCGGCCGCAGCTCGGCGGAGGGTGGTTTCGAGAAAACACTTTCCGGAATGGCGTTGTTCAAGCGCCGGTTAGCGATGCGCGAAAGCTGGTAGACCAACGTCTTCGGCACGTCGCTGATCACGGCCAGTCCACCACACATATCGCCATACAGCGTGCAATAGCCCACGGCGAGCTCGCTCTTGTTGCCGGTGGTCAGCACCATGGCGCCGGTTTTGTTGGAAAGCGCCATCAGCGTCACGCCGCGCAGGCGGGCCTGCAAGTTCTCCTCGGTCACGTCGCGCGGCAGGCCGCGAAACAAGGGCGCCAGTTCCTGCTCAAAGCGCTCGCACACGCCGGTGATGGAAATCGTCTCAAAGCGGATTCCGAGATTCTCCGCCGTGGCGCGCGCGTCGGTCATGCTGTGTTCGGACGAATACGGTCCCGGCATGGCCACGCCAGTCACGTTTTCCTTGCCGATGGCCTCCACCGCGACCGCCGCCGTCAGCGAAGAATCGATGCCGCCGCTCAAACCGATCAGCACCCGTGAAAATCCGCACTTGCGAATGTAATCGCGCGTGCCCAGCACCAGCGCTTCGTAGGCCGCCTCGCATTCGTCCTCAAAATCGTCGTGGCGGTCTCCCTCCCCGGTCTTGAAATCGCAAAATAACAGGTCCTCACTGAACGAACGCGCGGAGGCCACCACTTCGCCCGCGCCGTCCATGGCGAAGCTGGACCCATCGAACACCAGTTGATCATTGCCGCCCACCTGGTTTACGTAAACCACCGGCTTGCCGTAGCGCCGCGCCGCGGACGCGAAAATCTCCCGGCGGATGGCGCGCTTGCCCATGTTGTAGGGCGAAGCGTTGATGGAGATCAGCAGCTGGCCACCCTGACCGAACAGCTCTTCCACGGGATCGCGCTTGTACAGGCGCTGCTCCCAAAATTCGCGGTCGTTCCAGGCGTCTTCGCAAATGGTCAGCGCCACCGGAACTCCGCCGAGTGTGCACAGAAGTTCGCGGTCGGCGGGCCGGAAGTAGCGCGCTTCATCGAAGACGTCGTAGGTGGGCAGCAGCATCTTGTTCTGCCGGAACACAACGCTGCCTTGCTCGATCACGGCCGCGCTGTTCAACGCGCGCTTGCCAGTTTCCGCCTCCGAACGCCCCACGTAACCGCAGATTACGCTTAGCTTCAGGTCCGCCGTTTCGCGGGCCAGGCGTGCCAGTTCCCGCTCGCTGGCATCCAGAAAGCTTGGCTTTTCCACCAGATCCCGCGGCGGATAGCCGGTGATGGAAAGCTCCGGAAACACAATCACGTTGGCCTCGCGCGCCGCCGCGTCCCGGGCGGCGCGCGTCATCAGAGTGACGTTCCCCGCCAGGTCCCCCACCGTGGGATTGATTTGCGCCAGAGCGATGCGCATGGAATCTCTATTGTAGCCGGGCCATGGCCAGGCACGTCCGCGCGGCTCCTGCTACACTGGTAGCGTAACCCCCCAGAATGCCTCCCTCGTCTTCACAGAGGATAGCCTTCCTGGATTGGCTGCGCGGATTGGCGGCAGTCATTATGCTCCAGGGGCACACGTTTGACGCTTTCGCGAGTCCGGAGGCGCGCCAGGGCTCCGTCTTCATTTTTTCGCAATTTTTCGGGGGTGAAGCGGCGGCGATTTTCCTTCTGCTGACCGGCGTCACCTACGGCTTGGGCATGAATCGCCGGGAGCATCTGCCCGCGTGGTCGCGCGTCACCTCCGCGTTGAAGCGCGCGCGTTACCTGATGCTGCTGGCGGTCGTATTCCGTTTGCAGAATTGGGCGTTTTCCTACCCGAAGAGTTCCTTAACTGATTTGCTGAAGGTGGATGTCCTTAATCTGATGGGCGTTATGGCCGCTGTACTCGCCGTTTTCGCGCTGGCCAACGGGCTGGACCGCGTGCGCTGGGCGGCCGGCGCCGGCGTCGCGATCGCAGCGCTTTCCCCGGTGGTGTCCGCGCTGCCTGCCGGCATGCTGCCGCAAACCCTGCTCGATTACATTGCGCCCAGCACGATCATGTTCGGCATCTTCCCATGGGGCGCGTACTTCGCGTTTGGATGCGCCGTAGGCAGCATGATCCCGTTGGTGGAGCGCGGCGCGTGGAACCGCGTGATGCAGTGGTCGGCGATGTGCGGCTTCGGCCTGGTGTTCGCCGGGCGCTACTTCTCCGATCTGCCTTATTCCATCTACACTTCGTCGGGTTTCTGGCTGAACAGCCCCGCGCTGGTGGCGTGCAAGTTGGGGATCGCGATGCTGCTCGGCTCGGGCGCGTATCTATGGACCGAATACCTGAGCACCGGGTGGAGCTGGGTGCGCCAGTTGGGCACCACGTCGCTATTCGTCTACTGGGCTCACATTGCGCTCGACTACGGACGGCTGTTTGAACGCTATCACCAGCGCTTGAATGCGCTGGCGTGCGTGGCCGCTTCCATCGTGATGATCGCGGTTATGGTGGGCGGCAGCGTGTTGTTCCGCCGCATTGTCTGGAGTGAGGTCCCCTTACGGCTCATGCACTGGTGGAAGGGCACGCACACCGCGCCCGCGCCGGTGTATGTGCTGGAGTCGCCGGAGGCCGAAGCGCACGAGAAACGCAAGCGGGCGTAGCTGCCGTTTTGCGCCGCAGGCTCGAGCAGGTGTGGGACGTGTGCAGCGCTGCCGCGCTCGGGCCGCCGATCTCAACCCAGGTATCTCAAGAATGTGTTAACGTAACCTGGGTAGCGTGGCTATGATCCGCCGTGGCCACCTTCAACTACTTTAGAGTGATCATGGTGGGAACTTTGGTTTCTTAGGACACTCGTGATGAGTAAATACTCGATATGCCTTCAGTAGTGTCCGGCTAACCGTAACTGGATGGGCGGCAAGCCATAGCAGCACAGGCTGTTAAGTCGTGTTTTGGGATTTTTCGATTTGAAAGTTCCGGATCGATTTCAGCCCTTGTTCGATGCCCCGGATTTCCCAAGAGATCCTGGG
>CAMAUG010000226.1 GCA_945861255.1 Candidatus Sulfopaludibacter sp. SbA3 | reverse complement strand
GCGAGTACTCGAGTCACCGCCTCGGAAACCGTCAAACGCGGGTGCGTCCCGCTAGCGCCATTGGACGCGTGTCACGGCGATCGTGAACCCTCACCGTTGCGGGAAAAGAAACGGACCGAGCCGCCCCGGACAACCGGCGGCCCCGCGCCGTTGCGGGTCAACAACACGGCTAGAGGCCTCGAAGAAAGGAACTGATTTGGGTGGCTCGAAACGGCCACCCGCGCGCGCCGGCCAACAGCAAATGCGGCACCGTACTGCACGGGGCCGCTCTCACGCCCTGCGGGCCCCACCCGCGATTACTCACGCATTTCTCGCCTATTGGCCCCAATGGCCACAGCCGAAGTGTCTCTCCACGTGGTCGCTCCCCCTAAACCCTTCATTCCCTGCGCGCGGTTCAGTATAATTGGGTGGTTTGGGATGGGAGGCTCGCCGCATGGGTTCCAAGATGAGTGCCAAGATCAGTGCCAAGAAAAAACGCGCCATCTCGCGCCGTACGTTTTTGGAGGGTACGGGAGCGGCCCTGGTCGTCGCCCCCATCCTGCAAGGGCAGGGCAGTGACGCCGCTGCCACCGCACCGGGCGCTACGCGCCGCACTATCCGCTTGACCGTCAACGGCGTCGCGCGCAGTGTCCAGGTGGAAGACCGCTGGACGCTGGTGGAGACGCTGCGCGATCACATGCGGCTCACCGGAACCAAGATCGGTTGCGATCGCGGTGAATGCGGAGCCTGCACCGTGCTCGTGGACGGCAAGCCCATGTATTCGTGCAGCCAGTTGGCCGTGTGGATGGACGGGCGCTCCATTCAGACCGTGGAGGGGCTTGCGAAAAACGGCAAGCTCGATCCCCTGCAAGAGGCCTTCATTGAGCACGACGCTCCCCAGTGCGGCTTCTGCACCTCCGGCCAGTTGATGAGCGCCAAAGCCGCGTTGACAAAGAATCCGCGGGCTACTAGAGCGGAGCTGCAGGCCGCCATGACCGGTAACTTGTGCCGCTGTTCGAACTATCACCGCTATATTGAGGCCGCGTCGGCGGCGGCGGGAACGCGCACGGCCACTCCCGGCGGCGTGTTTCATGACGCGCAGGGCGCGACGGTAGCCAAGCTAAAGACCGTCGGTCGCTCCACCACGCGCATTGACGCCCTGCTGCGCGTTTCCGGTAAGGCAACTTATACCGCCGACGTTCAACTTCCCGGCATGTTGTACGCGCGCGTACTACGCAGTCCCCATCCTCATGCGCGCATCAGGAGCATTGACGCGTCGAAGGCGCTGGCCCTGCCCGGCGTCAAAGCCGTGCTGACTCATGAGAACTGCAAAGTGGTGTGGGGCTCGGGGTCCATCTCCGGCGGCCGTCAGTATAACGACGACGTGAAGAAAATCACCAAACACCGGCGTTACGCCTTCAACAACCCCGTGCGATTCGTCGGCGAACCCGTGGCCGCCGTAGCGGCAGTGGACCGTCACGTGGCCGAGGAAGCCCTTGCGTTAATCAAAGTGGATTACGAAACGTTGCCGTTCGTCATGGATCCTGAGGAAGCCCTCAAGCCCGGCGCCGTGTCCATCTGGCCGGAGGGGAATCTGTCGCCCGACGTTCGCAATGATTTGAAGCCTATCACCGAAAAACGCGGCAATGTCGAAGAAGGTTTCCGTGCGTCGGACCGCGTCTTCGAAGACCGCTACACCACCGCGTTCGAGCACAACGCGCAAATGGAGCCGCGCGCCGCGCTGGCCCAGTGGGACGGCGACAAGCTGACCGTGTACACGCCCACCGGCGGCATCGCCAATTGCCGGAATGACATGGCGCGGGATCTGGGCATCCCCATGGCCAACGTCCGCGTCGTGTGCCAGTACATGGGCGGCAACTTCGGCAACAAGAATCAGAATCAGGATGCCGACCTCATCGCCGCCATGCTGGCTAAGGAAGCCGGCGCGCCGGTAAGGTTGGAGCTTTCCCGCCGCGAAGATTTTCTGGGGATGCACGGCCGCTGGCCCACCACGCAATACTACAAGGTCGGCGTCAGCCGGGACGGAGAGCTGCGCGCCCTGCAACTGCGCGGCTACAGCGGCATGGGACCGTACCGCAAGAATTCGGGCGCCATCGGCGGCGTGGATTTGTATCACTGTGAGCACGTCGAAGCGCTGGTGCATCCGGTGTACACCAACAAGACCACGTCGGGAAATTTCCGGGGCCCGGAGTTTCCGCAAGGTTTTTACGGCATTCAGTCCATGATGGACGACGTCGCTTACAAGTTGAAAATGGACCCGCTGGAATTCGTGCGCAAGAACATGGTCCGCAATGGCGGCGAGGTGTCCTTCACCAACTATACGCTCGAAGAATGCCTTCGCCGCGGCGCGGAAGCGTTCGAGTGGACCAGGCGCTGGCACAAGGAGCCCGGCTCCGATACAGGACCCATGAAGCGCGGCGCGGGCGTGGCGTTCGTCGCGTTCCGTGCTGGGCTAGGCCGCAGCAGCGCGGTGATGCGCGTGGATGCCAAGGGCCAGTACAGCGTCCACGTGGGAGTGACGGACGTCGGCACCGGCGCCAAGACCACCATGGGTTTGATCGCGGCCGAGGCGCTGGGCGTGCCGCTCTCACAAGTGAACGTCGTCTGGGGCGATACGGCCATGTGCCCTTATTCGGTGGGCGAATCGGGCAGCCGCACCACCGTCATGACCGGGCATGCCGTGGTGGAAGCCGCGCAAGCGCTCAAGAAACAGATCGCTGAAAAAGGAATGCCGAAGGGCAGCGACGTGTGGACGGCTCCCGTGGACGCCAATCCCACCATCCCTGGCGGGAAGTTGCGCAACTCGTTCGGCGCGCATTTCGTCGAAGTGGAAGCCGATACGGAGACCGGCCGCGTGCGCATTTCGAAATATGTGGCCGTGCACGACAGCGGGCGCATCATGAATCCGCTGACCGCCGTCAGCCAGATCCGCGGCGGCATCATCATGGGCATCGGCATGGCGCTGCACGAAGAGCTGCGCTACGACTATCGCAACGGGCAGCCTTTGACGGCCGGCTATTACGGGCAGCGCGTCCCCACGCATATGGATTCGCCCGATATCGATGTGATCTTCCTTGAGAACGACGATGGCTACGGGCCGTTCGGCGCCAAGAGCATCGGCGAAGCCAGCAAACTGCCGGCGGTAGCCGCCGTGGCCAACGCCATCTTTAACGCAACCGGACGCCGCATGAAAGATCTGCCGATCCGGAAGTCCAGGATGCTGGACGCGCTGGCTTGAGCCACCGGACTGAGGGCCCATACCTCCAATCACACAAGTCCACGAGTAAGGCATTTTACGCCCACTTTCCGGATGTGCCATACGCGACTTAGCCGCCGGGCGGATGGCGGGTTGAATCCCGTCGGCGAGATGCCGACCACGCAGCCAAACGAAACTTCCTGCAACCGGACTTCTGGACAACAAATTCAGCGACGCCGGCGGCTGCCCGAGAAGCTTCTCGTCGTTGCCGGCTTCGGCCCGTTGCCCGACGGCTGGCTGGTACTCATCGAAGCCAGAAACGCCTCCACATCCGTCACGAGCCCGATGGGCCGAGGCAGCGACGGAAGTTCGCGATATTGCACCTGAATCCCCAGTGCGCGCTCATAGTTGCGCACATCGGAGCGTTCGATCGGAGTCACAAAGGTCCAGGAGGCGCCACGCGCGCCGGCGCGGCCCGTGCGTCCGACGCGATGAATGAAGTTTCCCGCCTCCTGCGGCAAATCGTAGTTCACGACATGCGCGATGTCATCTACATGAATCCCGCGCGCCGCCACGTCGGTGGCGACCAGTACACGGTAAACACCATCTTTGAAACCTTGGAGCGCTTCGTTCCGCTTGCTCTGCGAGCGGTCGCCGTGGATCGAAGCCACCTTGTGTTTCCCGCGCTCCAGAAATTTCGCGAGCCTGTCGGCGCCCTCTTTAGTGGCCACGAAGACGAGGAAAGAACCCTTCTCGTTCTTCAGCAGACGCTCGAGGAGATCAAACTTGGAACCCTGAGCGACTTCGTAGCAGAAGAGATCGATCCGGCCGGCTGTCTGTGCGCATGCCTCGACGGCGATCCGCACCGGATTGTGCACGTAACTTGCGATCAGACCCGCCACAGATTGCTCCATCGTCGCGGAGAAAAGCATTGTGTGGCGTTTCGCCGGAAGCTTGTCGAGGATGATGCGCAGAGAGGGCAGGAAGCCCATATCGAGCATCCGATCGGCCTCGTCGAGAACCACAGTGGAGGCGCCTGAAAGATCGATCAGCCGCCGTTCCAGATAGTCGCAGAGACGGCCCGGCGTCGCGATCACCACTTCGGCCCCAACCTGGATATCGCGCAACTGGTTGGTCTCGCTCATGCCGCCCACAACCACGGCGGTGCGGATGCGCATGCCGTGGGCGAGTTGCCGGAATGCTGCATCGATCTGAATGGCAAGTTCGCGTGTCGGACTGAGGATCAGGACTTTTATTGCTTTGGTGCGGGGAACGGCGGCGAGAGCTTCAATCATCGGAATTGAGAACGCCAGAGTCTTGCCTGTGCCAGTCTGCGCGGTCGCCACGACGTCGCGACCTTCCATGAGCGGCGGAATGGCTTGCGCCTGGACGGGCGTCGGAGTGACGAATTGGTTCTTATCGAGGTTGTTCCGCAACGCGGAGCAAAGATTGAGCTCGGAAAAATGCTGCATCAATTGTGTTCGGTTCTTCCTGCGACGAACCGGAACGTTGCCAGTTTTCAGGATAGCAGCGTTAGGAAAATACACGAGGCTCGAGACGCGGCGTTCGCAAGGCATGCAGGAACGAGTGCGTATTGCAGAAACTCCCAGGATACGGCGTTCGAGGAAATGCCAGGCAAACTTCCTCCCACTCGACTGTCCCGAACCCGGACGGACCCCTGGTTTCCCTGGGTCATCAGTCAACGTCTCACGACTTCCAGGATCTATCGCTTTCCCAATGTATTCGGCGCCAAGAATTGTGCATCCCCCCTTTTTCGCCCCTTGAGGATCGAAGGCCGAGTTGCGATCTGCCCGCGCGCGCCCCATTCAGAATTTGCTACACAACCATCTGACGCGCTAAAGTTTGATTGTTTGAGGGAGACTAAATCATGATCAGTTCCAATCGGTCTCGTTTCCTGGTGGCTCGTTTCGCCGCCGTTCCGTTGCTGATTGTTGCGGCCGCTGTGTTCATGGCGCCCGTCCCGGTTGCGGCGCAAGCCCCGGCCGCCGCGGCGAGCGCGCCCGCGAAAAACGCAACCGCAAAAACAGCGTCCGGTGCGCCGGCAAAATATGTTCCACGCCGCTTGGCGGATGGCCGCCCTGATTTTTCCGGGTTCTGGACCAACCTTACGGCGACGCCGATGCAGAGGCCGGAACGGTTCAAGGACCGGGAATTCCTACGGCCGGACGAAGTGCCGGCCATTGAGAAGGCCAGCATTCGAGTGGATGAGAAGCGTCCGCCCAAGGGCACGCCATGCGCTTTCAAGGTTCGCCCGGGGCAGTATTGCGACGGCGATGTCGGTGACTACAACGCAGTGTTTCTCGAAGACGGCAGAAAGGTCGTCTCCACTCTGCGCACGTCCATCATTACGGACGGGAACGGAAGAATGCCTCCCATGACGCCGGAAGCACTGGCAAAGTCCGCTGTTGCCTCCGCCCATCAGCTTCAGCACCCCTTCGATGGGCCCGAAGACTTGAGCACGGCCGACCGGTGTATCAGCGGGACAGGAGTGCCTTTGCTGCCCTATGCCTACAACAATACGTATCACATCGTCCAAACGAAGGATCACGTTGCTATCGTGGCGGAAGTGATGCATGACCAGCGGATCATCCCGATCGACGGACGTCCCCACGGGAACGCGCCGCAATGGCTGGGTGATTCAGTGGGCCATTATGAAGGCGACACCCTGGTTGTGGAAACGACGAATTTCAACGGTAAGCGAGGCTGGCCCAATTCCGGAATTGGGAAGCGGACGGATCAGGACATGAAGGTCACCGAGCGGTTTACTCGCACCGCTGCCGACATCTTGCTCTACCAGTTCACGGTGGATGCTCCCAGTCTGTACACGCGGCCGTATTCCGGCGAGATCACGATGTGGCCCAGCAAGGATCCCGTGTACGAGTACGGATGCCACGAGGGCAACTACTCCATGCCCTTGATTCTTTCCGGCGCGCGAGCTCAGGAGAAAGAGGCTGCCGCCAAGGGTGGCAAGTAGATCTAAGAGCCTACCAGCCCTGATCAATTCCTGCGCGGTCCGTGGTAACCGCAATCAGCTTGAGTTGACAGTATTGGACGCCCACATGGGACGTCGTTAGTAACAGAAACTGTGGTCCAGCGCTGTGCGAAGCTGACCAGAGCGGGGCGGCAGTTAAGGCCGACGATTCTTTGGCGATTTCATGCCCGATTGACAGTATGGCTCCGGTGTTT
>CAMAUG010000225.1 GCA_945861255.1 Candidatus Sulfopaludibacter sp. SbA3 | reverse complement strand
ATCACGGGAACGAATGGAAAAACCACCACGGCTTACCTGCTGGATGCGATTCTACGCGAGGCGGGCCGGGCCGGCGGCTTCGTAACAGGGATGATGGGGACCATTGAGTACAGAATGACGGGCGAGAGCCGCAAAGCCGTCAACACGACGCCCGAATCGCTGGACATCATGGAATTCGCGGACGAGCTGGCGAGGAAAGGCGGAACGCACTTGACGATGGAGGTTTCCTCTCATGCGCTGGCGTTGGCGCGGGTGTGGGGCTTTCATTTTCATACAGCCGTATTCACGAACCTTTCGCAGGATCATTTGGATTTTCACACGACCATGGAAGAATATGCGGCGGCGAAGCGGAAGCTGTTTGTCCCGGACCATGCGCCCGCGCCGGATTGGTCGGTTCTCAATGCCGATGATCCGGCGAGCATGGAAATGCTGCCTTCAGGCGGACAGGTGTTGTGGTACGGAGTGGCGCCGTCCGCCGGACTCAGGGCCGAAAAGATCGAGCATGGATTGGGTGGGCTGCGCTTTGAGGCCGTCCACGCCGGCGTCCGGCAAAACGTGGAATCTTCGCTTGCTGGAAAGGTCAATGTGTCGAATATTCTGGCCGCGATGGGTGCGGGGCTGAGTTACGGGCTGGATCTGGAAACCATGGCAAGGGGTGTGAGTGCTTGCACCGCCGTGCCCGGACGATTCGAGCGCATCGATTGCGGGCAACCCTTCCTGGTGGCCGTCGACTTCGCGCACACCGGCGACGCGCTACGCAACGTGATTCAGATGGCGCGCGAGCTGACGTCTGGCCGCGTGATCACCGTATTCGGCTGCGGAGGCGACCGCGACCGTAGCAAGCGCCCGCTCATGGGCATGGCGGCGGCGGAGCTCAGCGACCTGGTGGTGCTGACCTCCGACAACCCGCGTTCGGAAGATCCGCTCGCGATCATGAACGACGTGATGGTCGGGTTGGGGCGCTTTGACACGCGCTACATCACGGAGCCCGACCGCGCCAAGGCGATTCGCGTCGCTTTCGAGGAGGCAAAAGCGGGGGACGTGGTGCTGCTCGCCGGAAAAGGGCATGAAACGCAGCAGATTTTGAAAGACAAGACCATTGACTTCGACGACCGCGAAACGGCGCGGCGGATTCTTCGATCTCTGGGATATGAGTAGCGCGGATGAAATTCCTGTTGAGCGACGTAGTCAAGGGTCTTGGCCTGGCGGCGGGAGCGTTCCCGGCAGTGGAGGTAGCGGGCTGGTCCATCGATTCGCGCACGCTACGGCCGGGCGATCTGTTTTTTGCGCTCCGGGGGCCATGCCATGACGGGCACGCATATGTCGGGGAAGTGCTCCGGAGGGGTGCCGTGGCGGCGGTTGTGGACGAGGCGGTGGAAGCGCCGGGCGTGCTGCTGCGCGTTCCCGATTCCCTGGCCGCCCTGCAAAGGTTGGCGGCTTGGGCACGCGGCCAATGGAGCGGTGACGTGGTGGGCGTGACAGGCAGCGCGGGAAAAACGACTACCAAGGACGTGATCGCGGAGATGCTGGCGGTGGAAATGAAAACGGCAAAAAACGAAGGCAATCTCAATAACCACATCGGATTGCCGTTGTCGCTGCTGCGCCTGGACGAAACGGCGCGCGCTGGCGTGCTCGAAATGGGCATGAATCACGCCGGTGAAATTCGCGCTTTGGCCACCATCGCACGGCCCCGCGTGGGCGTGGTGACCAACGTGGGCTACGCCCATATTGAAAACTTCGATTCCATAGAGGGGATCGCCGCCGCCAAGCGCGAACTGGTCGAAGCGCTGGGCGCGGAGGGCACGGCAGTGCTGAATGCGGACGACCCACGCGTGGCCGCCATGGCAAGCGCGCACGCCGGGCGCACGATTCTTTATGGGCACGCCGCGGAAGCGGACGTCCGTGCCGAAGACGTTGATTACTCCAGCGGAGGCGTGCGCTTCCGCGTCGGCACGCACAGCTTTGAGAGCGCGCTCACGGGCCGTCACAATGTCTCGAATCTGCTGGCTGGTATCGCGGTGGCGGGCGTGTATGGGATCGCTCCGGACCGCTTGCGTGACAAGATTCGCATCCTCGCTCCGGGCAAAATGCGCGGTGAAAAGCGCGTCCACCGGGGCATCACGATTTACGACGATTGCTACAACTCCAACCCGGACGCCGTGCGAGCCATGCTGGATGTGCTGCGGGACACACCTGCTAAGAGGCGCATCGCGGTTCTGGGGGAGATGCTCGAGCTTGGCCGTTTGGCTGAGGCCTTGCATCGCGAGGTAGGCGACTACGCATCGCGGTGCGGGATTGATGTGCTCGTTGGGATTCGCGGCGTTGCCTTTCACATGCTGGACGCAGCCATGCGTGCAGGCCTTCGGGCCAGCGCCGCGTTTTTTTTCGAAGATCCCTCCGAGGCGGGACGCTTTCTGCGCGGACTGGCCGCGCCGGGCGATGCAATCCTGTTCAAGGGCTCCCGTGGCGTGCATGTGGAACTGGCGCTTCAGGAATTCCTGGCTTCCAATGAAGTGAGTGGAGGCCAGGACTAAGCGATGTTCTACTGGCTGTTCTACGAACAACTGTTCCAGGTCTATTCGCCCTTCCGCGTATTTCAGTACGGGACGTTTCGCACCGGCATGGCGAGTTTCACCGCGCTGGCGATATCGCTCCTATTAGGACCCTGGCTCATCCGCAGGCTACTGAGGTTTCAGATCGGCCAGCACATTCGCGAAGAAGGTCCGCAATCTCACCAGAAGAAGGCCGGCACGCCAACCATGGGCGGCTTGCTGATCGTCACCGCCATCGTAATTCCCACGCTGCTATGGTCGAACTTGCGGGAACCTGCCGTGTGGGTGGCGCTGCTGGGCGTGGTGAGCTTCGGAGCTATCGGATTCTGGGACGATATGACCAAGGTCCGCAACAAGCGCAACCTGGGGTTGACGGTGCGGCGCAAGTTGGCCGCGGAAATATTCGCGGCGCTGCTGGTGGGTTTCGCGCTGCTCGGGATGCATGCGCGAGGGACGTATTCCACCAGTATGAACGTGCCTTTTTTCAAAAACTTCAAGCCCGATCTTTTGATCGACGCGTGGCTGGCAAGTCCGTGGACGTACCCGCTGGCGTTTCTCTTCTTTTTCGCGTTCCTGCTGCTGGTGCTGGTGGGTGCATCGAACGCAGTGAATCTCACCGACGGCCTGGACGGACTGGCGATTGGCCTGATGATTATCGCGGCCGGCGCGATGACCGTGCTTTCGTACCTCAGCGGCCACGCGGACTTCGCGCGCTATCTGGAGCTTGCGCGCACACCGGGTGCGGCGGAGTTAACGATCTTCTGCTCATCCATGACCGGCGCTTCGCTGGGATTCCTATGGTACAACGCGCATCCCGCGGAAGTATTCATGGGAGACGTGGGGTCTCTCGCGTTAGGCGGCGGCTTGGGCGTGGTGGCCGTGCTGCTCAAGCAGGAAATCCTACTGTTGTTCATTGGAGGAGTGTATGTGGTGGAAGCTCTTTCGGTGATTCTGCAGGTAGGGAGCTTCAAGATGCGCGGCAAACGCATTTTCAAAATGGCGCCGCTGCATCATCATTTCGAACAAATCGGGTGGGAAGAATCGAAGGTGATCGCGCGGTTTTGGATCGCGGGATTGGTGCTGGCGTTGTTCGCGCTGACCACGCTCAAACTCAGATGAAACTCGACGGCGTACCAGTTGCGGTGGTGGGCATGGCGCGCAGCGGCGTGGCTGCGGTGGAGTTGCTGCGCGAAAAAGGCGCGGACGCGTGGGGCGTTGACCAGACCGCCCCGGACATCCCCGGCTTGGGGGTACTCCCGCAGACGGACGAAGCTTTCGCAAGAGCGGAGTGGATCGTGCTCTCGCCGGGCGTGCCCGCGGATCTCGACGTGATTGAGACGGCGCGGCGGCGCGGAGTGCAAGTCATCGGCGACCTGGAATTGGCAAGCTGGTTCCTGCAAGGCGAGATCATCGGCATCACCGGCTCCAATGGAAAAACCACAACCACGGCGCTGACCGGGCACATTCTGGAAGCGTGCGGAATTCCGGCGCAGGTAGGCGGCAACATCGGCACACCGCCGGCATCCATGGTGAAGACGTCGCGCACCGGGCAGTGGAATGTGCTGGAACTCTCCAGTTTCCAGTTGGAAACCACCCAATCGTTCCGTGCGCACGTCGGAGCCGCGCTGAACCTCACGCCCGATCATCTTGACCGTCACTACACCATGGCGCGTTACGCGGCGGCGAAGGGCAGACTATTTGCGAAACAGACGGAAACAGATTTTGCGGTCCTCAACGCCGACGACCCATATTGCGTGGCGTACACAAGTGAGCGCGGCCAGGCCGTGTGGTTCAGCTCGACGCGCAAAGTCGCGCCAGGGGTATTTCTTCAGGGGGGCACGATCATTCTCGATGGACAAGAGCTGATGCACGCCTCCGAAGTGCCGCTGCGAGGCCTCCATAATCTGGAAAACACGATGGCGGCGGCAGCCATAGCGCACCTGGCCGGAGCGCCGCCTGCCGGGATTCGCGCCGCGGTGATGACGTTCCCTGGGGTGGAGCACCGGCTGGAATTTGTCTGCGAAGCGGATGGCGTCGAATGGTACAACGACTCGAAGGCCACCAACGTGGACGCGACCCTCAAAGCAATCGCGGCGTTCGATCGTGGATTGTGGGTCATCTTGGGCGGCAAGGACAAGAACGGTGACTATTCGGCTCTGGCCGCGCCGTTGCGTGAGAAGGCACATGCGGTGTTGTTGATCGGCGCGGCAGCGGAAAAAATCGCCGCGCAGTTGCGGGGCGCGGTTCCGCTGATTGCATGCGGCACCCTGGAAGCGGCCGTGAGCGAGGCGCGTCTGCGCGCAAAGGCTGGAGACCGCGTGCTGCTCGCTCCGGCGTGCGCGAGCTTCGACCAGTTCGAGAATTTCGAACACCGTGGCCGCGAATTCAAACGCCTGGTGAGAAGTGCGGCGTCCTCCGTTCCGGTGGCGCACGCGAAGAACAGTAGCTGAAGGAACACAAATGGCTAAACTTCGAACGGATTGGATACTCTTCTTGTGCATCGTCGCGATGGTGGGTTTCGGCGTGGTGGCGGTCTACAGCGCGTCCAGCGCCGTCGCCGAGCTGCGCTACCATGTCGCTCCGTACTATTTCGTGCTCCGTCAGGCCGGTTGGGCGGCGATTTCATTCCTGGTGTTGATGTACTTCAAACGCAAAGACTACCGGCGCATGGACTCCCCCGAATGGGCATTTTCCGCGCTGGGAATCGTGCTCGCGCTGTTGGTGCTTGTATACGTGGTCGATTCCACGACGCACCGTTGGTTCAAAATCCCTGGGGTAGGCTCGTTCCAGCCTTCGGAGTTCGCTAAACCGGCGTTGATCTTGTTTCTTTCGTATTTCTTGTCGCGACGGGCCCACCGGCTGACCGACCGGCGGACGTTGTTGCAGGCTCTCCTGGCCGTACTGATGCTGGCCGCGACCGTAGTCGTGGCGGATCTGGGCACAGCGCTGGTTCCGCTGATCATGGCGGCGCTGATGTTTTGGATCGCGGGCTTGGAGTGGCGGTACCTGATCCGCGTTGCCGCTATCGGCGTGCTGCTGGTGGCCGTCGCGATTGTTTCCAAGGGCTACCGTGTGGGCCGCATCATCGCGTACGTGGACCCGGATTATTCCAAGATCGAGTTGATCGATTCGAATGGATGGCTGCGGTCCTACATCCAGAGATCCACCACCGTTCGCGATGCAAGTTATCAACCCAGGCAATCGAAGATCGCCGTGGGCACCGGCGGCGTGCTCGGCGTGGGGCTGATGCAAGGCAAGCAGAAGTTGATGTTTCTGCCGGACGCGCACACCGATTTCATTTATGCCACCGTGGGAGAAGAACTTGGGCTGTGGGGATCGACAGCGGTGATCGCCGGATTCCTGGTGATTCTGTGGCGTGGTTCGCGCTTGTTTGTTTTGGCGCGCGACGATTTTGGGAAATATCTGGCGCTGGGAGTGACGCTATCCATCGTCCTGCAAGCGCTGATCAACATGAGTGTGGTGTTGGACATGGCGCCCACCAAAGGATTCCCGCTTCCGATGATCAGTTTCGGCGGAAGTTCGCTGCTGAGTACGTTGACGTCGCTTGGAATGCTGCTGAGCGTGAGCGAAAACGAAGGTTGAGCGCTTGAAACATGGGAATCACGTTCGTGATGGCCGGCGGCGGCACGGGGGGGCATGTGCTTCCGTTGCTGGCC
The DNA here is from genome assembly GCA_945861255.1 of Candidatus Sulfopaludibacter sp. SbA3. Lineage (GTDB taxonomy): Bacteria > Acidobacteriota > Terriglobia > Bryobacterales > Bryobacteraceae > Palsa-187. Next base: position 186 of record CAMAUG010000225.1, on the reverse strand, counting down.
GTCGCACGCGAGTTGCGCTCCCGTGGCCACTCCTGCATCTTCGTCGGCGTGAGAACCGGCATGGAAGCGAAGTTAGTTCCCGCCCAGGATTTCAGGATCGAGTGGATCGAAATCGGGGGATTGAAACGGGTGGGCTTGCGGCGCACGCTGGCAACGCTGATGGAGCTGCCCTGGAGCGTCTGGCAC
>CAMAUG010000224.1 GCA_945861255.1 Candidatus Sulfopaludibacter sp. SbA3 | reverse complement strand
AAGGCCTGATCATCCCCGTTGTCATTACCATTTTCTCTGACCGGTCGTTCACGTTCATTACCAAGACGCCTCCGGTGCCGGTGCTGATCAAGCGCGCCGTGGGCATCGCGAAGGGGTCGGCGGAGCCGAACAAGAACCGCGTCGGCAAGATCACGCTGCAGCAGGTGGAAGAGATCGCCAAGATCAAGATGTCCGACCTGAACTGCTTCACGGTGGAAGCCGCGATGAATTCCGTGAAGGGCACCGCGCGGTCCATGGGCGTCGACGTGGTTTCGTAAGGCAGCAGACTGGACGTATATGCGCCGCCTGCCCGCCCTGCTTACAGGTCTGTACCTGGCCGGCGGCATCGCCGTCTGGATCTCCTTCATCAGCACCAACCCCGATGGGCTGGCCAACGTCGGATTGGTTTTCTACGTTGCGCCGATGAGCTTACTCGGAGTCATTGTTGGATGGCTTACCGGCTCTAAAGAATTTCCACTTATCCCCCGGGGGCTCGGCTACCAGTTGTCCCATGCCGTGTTCTTCTTCCCCAGCCTGATCATCATCGCGGCAGCGCTGTACGGGGTGATGAAGCGCAGGCAACGTCTGCGCAAAGGTTCGGCCGAGCCGCCGCTTTTGCCTTGACCGCGCCCCGCCGGTCCCGGAAGAACGTGTTCACGTGCGCGGCAGCCGCTCTTTCCGAGCCGCGACGGTCATGGAGCGGTCCAATCGCGTTTTGCCGCTACCTGCCGTCTGGTCTAAAGCCGGTAGATCGCCACGCCGCTCAGCATCTTGGGGAAGAAGTCGGTGGATTTCTGCGGCATCACGCCGCCCCCGAACGCGATGCGCGCCATATCGTGAATCGGCGTGGCTTCCAACAGGAAGGCCGCCTGCGCTCCGCCGTTGCGCACCTCCGCCATGGCCGCATCAATGCCGCGCATATAGGTAATGAGGGTCTCAATGCCCCCGGATTCTTCGCCGATGCCGAGCCAATCGCCGAGAATCTCCCGATGCAAGACCGGCACGTCCAGTTCGCCCTCCCCGCGCGGGCGCGACAACACCCACATGCCATCTCCGGTGACCAGGCCAATGCGGACCGATTGCGGCGTCGGTTCGCCTAACTCACGCTTCAGCGCCTTGACCGAATCGTACGGCTTGGCCCACCAGGGGGCCTTCGCTTTTTGAAGCAAAGCCTCCGCACTGAATCCTTCCATCCCTCGCAACATACGATGCGTGGCCAGAATTTTCAGCCCAGGCGAGTACATGTTCACGAACGTCATCATGGTGTACTGGGCCGCCGCATCGCCGGGATGCTCGTCACGGTAGGCTAGAGACGTTTCATAGCGGTGATGGCCATCGGCGATCAGCAGCTTGGCCGCAGCCATCTGTTCCTGAATCCTGGCGATTCGCGCCGCGCCGGTCATCGCGAACACAGTGTTCCGGACGCCGTACTCGTCCGTCACGTCCAGCACCGGTTCCCCCTGCGCGGCCTCCTCCAGTTCGCGGTCGATCGCGCCTTCGCGATCCGGATACAGCACGAAGATTTGACCGAAGTGCGCGCGCGTATGCCGCAGCACTTCCAGGCGGTCCTTCTTGGGACCGGCGAACGTCTGCTCATGCCGGTAGACTACCCCGGCTGCATAATCTTCCAGCTTGCCGAGCCCGATGAAACCCTTGCGCGTGAGGCGCTCGGCTGAATCCGGAACGTCGAATTCCTGGAAATACGCGTAGAATGCCGGCGCGGCGTCCTGTGCCAGAATTCCGTCGCGAATCCATCCTTCGAAATGGCCCGCCGCGCGTGTGTAGACGTTCTCGGAGGCGCTATCGCTTTCGCGCCGCTCCCCCAAAATGATGCGAACCAGATTGTGCGGACTCGCCGCAAGATAACGCGCTTGCATGGCGGGCGTGATCTTATCGTATGGCTGAGTGATAAGTTTCGCGGGCTCGCCGGCCGCGGGTGCGTAGCGGTACGCTGGGAAGGGTTTTACGATCGCCAAGGACCAGAATAGCAGCCGGTCTCCCAGCGCCGTGCGGTGGTCGCCGCCGACGGCATCCCCCGGTCTTATCGGTCCGCTGTGGGGACGGTCCCATCCGCGACGGCCCTGTACGCCATGGGAGCCGACATCATCACCGGCCTGGGATTGATGAAGCCCTGCGCGACCCACGGCGACATGAACCGATAATGATAATTCACAATCGCCACGGTCAGCCGCTCGTCGTCAGGACGTGCCGGAACCGCCGGCGCGTATCGCACCTGCACGTTCTCGCGCGTTAACCCCAGGTAGCCTTCGCGTGCGGCGCGCGGCTCTTCCGATTGGTTGTAAAGAATCAGATTGGCCACCTGCTCACCCGTTCCATCCCAGGGCCGCACCACGCCCCAGCGCATGGCTGCGCGCACGCGTTCCACCAGCGCCTGATGCGCCACCAACACCTGCCCGCAATCGATCACCGCGAACAACAGAGCGAAGAAGACCAATAGGACCAGCGCCGCTTCCACCAGATTTTGCCCGCGATCGCGCCGCTTCATCGTTCGCTCTCTCCGGGCGCGTAACGCCCCACATAGGGAAACTCAACCATGGGTCGGCTATCGAACGTAAACGACCGGAACACCGCATCCACGGTATACCCGCGCACCGTGACGTTCACTGCCGAAGGTTTCCCATCGTCGTTCAAAATCCATCGGACTTCCACCCGTTCCGGCTTTAGTCCGGCGGTTACCGGAGCCAACTCCGCGGTGGGCTGCGCATCGCCGTACACCACCATGTTGCGGATGGCCTGGTTACCCAGTTCAATGTCGCGTTCGGTAGCCGCGCGATAGGAGCGTTGCGCCGCGTAGCGCGCGCCGTTGCCCACGGCCGTCACCAGCTGGTTATAAACATAGAACGTGTAGCCGAACTGAAACGTCCCCGCCAGGCATGTGACCATTACTCCGGCGGAGAGCGCCAGCTCGAGCATGGCGTGGCCACGCGCAAATCTCCGGCGCTTCATTCCACCAACCTCACGGGGTTCGTCGCCGCCACGGCCTGCGCGGGAACGTTGAAATTCAGAGGCCCACCCACGGCGCTCAGGAAGATGATGTCCAAGCGGTTGTCCGGAGCCCTGACACGCGCAAACTTTACTTCGGAAACCTCGTCCGGTTCCGCATCCCAGCGTCTGCCATCGGCACTGAATTCCGCAGTCACCCCTGCAAATGGCTGTGTGCCCAGATTCCATCGCGCCGGAAGATGCTCTACCGCGGCCTTGGCCCGCGCGACTCCCGCGGCCGTCCCATCCAATTGCGCCGCCGCCGCCATGGACGCCGCATCGGTGAACACCTGCGCTTCATTACGAGTGATGTAGATCCGCCCCAGATCAAAGGCCAGACCGACTACGGCCAGCAGTAGGAAAATGCAACCGCACATGGCGATCAGCACGAAACCCCGGCGTGCGCGCTTGCGTGGCTCTAAGACACTCATCCTCTAGTCACTACGGCAGAAAGAACGTCGATCTTTAGCCCCAGTCCGGGTGCGTTAGTGCGCGTGCGAAGGCACGGCACGCGCCGAGCGGCCCTGCGGCGCCCACAGCAGATACCCACCCGCCAGCGCCACTGCCACCGCGATCCATTGCGTAATGGAAAGCGGCAGGCCGAACGGCAGCGCCTGATCGTGATGGCGCGTGAATTCGATGCCGAAACGCGCGATGGAACTCAACACCAGATACGCCCCGATTATCGCGCCCGGCTTGTGGGCCTTGCCGAAGCGCCACCAGAGGAACCCGAACAACAGCGCCTCCGTGCCCAGCTCATACAACTGCGAGGGGTGCAGTCTGACGCGCAACGGGACGCCGGTCAACGCGTTCGCTTCGGGATTCCGGAACGTGACGGCCCACGGCAGATCGCACTCCGTACCCCAGCAGCAACCCGCTGCAAAACAAGCCACGCGCCCGATGGCGTGCCCGATGGCGATGCCTGGCGCGAACATATCGAACACCGGCAGCCAGGCCATCTTGTGATGGCGCAGGTACAGAAACGCAGTCGCAATAGCCAGGATCAAGCCACCTTGAAAGACACCCGCCGCCTGCAAGGTGGAGATGGAGAATATATCACCCGGGTTCTTGCTGAAGTGGTCCCAATCGAACAGGATCATCAGCAGCTTGGCGCCCAGCATTCCGGAAAGCGCGGAATATACCACCAGGTTGGTGACCAGTTCCGCATTCATCCCCACGCGCCGCGCCAGCTTCAAGGTCACCCACAAGCCCACCAGGAACGCGATGGCCACTAGTACGCCGTAGGTGGGCAGGAAAAAATCGCCGTACTGAAACAGTTTGGGGAACACTCTCTGCCCAAAATAGCACGTGCGGTGCTTGGTTTAAGCGTCAGGCAAGGGCCGTTCCGGTGGAACAACCTCGCCCGTGAACGTCACTTTGTCATAAATCTCGGCGAGAGCAAGGGCGCAGCCCACGCTATCGAGGCGGCAGGTTGCTTCCAGGCCGGCGCAATCCGAGAGCAGCCAATCGCCGCTGGGCTGCCTGCGGAAGACTTCCACACGGGGTTCCCCCTGCGAGACCAGGACGTATTCCTGTAACGATTCTAGTTTCCGGTACTGCGTGAACTTGAAGCCGCGGTCGTAGGCTTCGGTGGAAGGTGACAACACTTCGACAATGAGTACCGGATTCAAGAGCGTGTCGATCCGGCCATCGGCATACTGCGGCTCACCGCACACGACCACAACGTCCGGATAGGTGTAGAGTCCGCCGGGAGAAACGCGGACGCGCAAGTCGCTACCGGCAACGCGGCAGGGCAATTTGTCGAGAGCATTCCCCAAGCGGCGCACCCAATTGGCGATGATGTATCCGTGCGGCGCTGAGCCACCCGACATGGCGTACACGTGGCCGTTGTAGTATTCGTTGCGGAATTCGGCCGCGCGTTCGATTTCCAGATACTGCTCGGGAGTCAGGCTCGGCTGTGGCTGGGCGGACACTTCTTCAGTCTAGCGCCCCACGCCGCGCTATCGGGTACCGCAGCGAAAGGAACGCAGCGGCGATGGGTCCGCGCCTACTATAATGGGTCGGAAAAGCTTTTGATAGCTACCGCCGGACTGCCTCGCGGCCACGTAGGCACCGGCGGCGGCGCTCGAAATCGATGGCGCGCAATACGTGGTGACCGGGGCTGGCGGCAGCCGCGACGGCTTCCAGGAAGGGCCGCCCCCGGCGCGGGCCGATGCCCCTGGTCAATGCGAAGTAACAAAGGAAAAATAGCAATGAGACACTTACTCGCGGCGGCACTAACGCTGGCGCTCTTCCCCATCGCCACGCCCAAGGCGCAGGATCGCATGCCGCCCATCGCACCGGATAAGATGACCGATGCGCAGAAGAAAGCCGTGGCGGATTACAAGGATATCCGCAAGGCCGACCTCACCGGACCGCCCTGGTCGGTGATCTTGCGCGTTCCAGACCTAGTGGTTCCGTCGCTGCAAATGCGCCTGCACAATTTGAACAACAGCGCGCTCAGCAGGAAGCTCACGGAACTGGCGATCCTGATCGCGGCGCGGAACTGGACCAACAACTATGAATGGAACGCTCATCAGCCCGCGGCCCTGAAGGAGGGCCTGAGCCCCGCCATCGTCACCGCCATCGCCGAAGGGCGCCGGCCGCAGGGCATGGCCGAAGACGAAGCGCTGCTATACGACTTTTGCACCGAGCTTCTCAACAACAAGAGCGTCAGCGACGCCACCTACGCCCGGGCGCTGGCCAAGTTCGGCGAGGCGGGTGTCGTGGAGGCAGCCAGCCTGGAGGGTTATTACATCTTCTTGTCCATGATGATGAACACCGCCCGCTCTCCGGTGCCGGAGGGGGCCAAGCCGCAGCTGATGGCATTGCCGAGGAACTGAGGGTTGGGCGCACTGAAGGAGCTCGGCAAGACGCGCGACGCGCGGGAAATGGAACCCGGGGTACTCTGCGCGCTCGCGCCCGTCTTGCGCAGCCTCCGGACGCCGATGAAAACCCAGACCGCCCGACTTGGCGGTCGAGGGAGCTACTATGCTCCGAACTGCCCGTTCATGAACCCGATCAACCCATCGAGCTTATCGGTGATCTCCGATAGCCGTTCGTCAATGTGATTCATGCGCTGCTCATGGAGTGCGAACCCTTCCGCCTGCATCTTCTGCACCTCCGCCTGGCGGCGCTGGATCTCGGCCATGACAATCAACGTGTCCGGCAGCCGGAGGATTTCCTGCTCGACGCTCATCTGGCACCAGTGTATCGTCTGGTTGAGTGGAACGGGCCACCCCGCGCTACACTAGAGCTAGACGCATGCATCTGCCGCGCACCATTTTGTTGGGCCTCGGTCCCCTGCTGAGTTTATGGGCTCTGGGCGCCCAAATTGTGTCTCAGCCCGCGGATCGGCTAGGGCGGCATGCGGCCGAGCAGCGCTTGACGGCGGATGCTCTGCATCACTTCATTCAACCGATGGTTTCGTTGCTGCTGCTGGCCGCGGAACAGC
>CAMAUG010000223.1 GCA_945861255.1 Candidatus Sulfopaludibacter sp. SbA3 | reverse complement strand
GATCGTGTCATGACTCAGTTCTGCTTACAAGAGGGTAGGTCTACACTACATCGCCATTTTCAGAAGCCGCCATTGCACGCACGGAACTTGCTCTCATTCCCAGGCCCAAAAAAGCTGAAATCAACGGACCCGTGACGAACTTGGGTTAGACCCCAGCACGTTGCCGAAGCGCACGGCCAGGAAGCGCGTGCGGCTTTCCGCCCTCGGCGAGGCCGCCCCGTCCCTGGATCGTCTAGCGGTGGGAGGGCCGGCCAGACACACCAGTTCGGCCACCCGCTTGGTGGCGCCCATGATGTTGGTAGGCTGGACGGCCTTATCAGAGCTCACCAAAACGAAGATCTTCGCGCCGTGCGACACCGCGGCCCGTGCCAGGTTGGCGGTTCCAAAAATGTTATTTTCCACGGCTTCAAACGGATGGTGCTCGAGCATCGGCACATGTTTGTAGGCCGCCGCATGATAGACGGCGAACGGCCGGTGCCGGACGAATACCTCGCACAAACGGTTCTCATCCTGAATGCTACCCAACTCCGGGATGAAATGGACTTTAGGAAACCGCTCCCGCATTTCCTGATCGATGTGGTACAGGGCGGTCTCGGCGTTATCGAGACCGATCAGGGCGGCCGGGGCAAAACCAGCGATCTGGCGGCACAGCTCGCTCCCGATGGAACCTGCCGCTCCGGTCACCAGCACCACTTTCCCGGCGAGCGCCCCCCGGACTTCAGCTTCCTCGATTTGCACCGGCTCGCGGCCCAGCAGGTCTTCGAGCCGCACGTCGCGGATTTGATCCACAAGCACGCGCGCCTCGATCCACTCCGGCAACCGCGGAATTTTTCTCGCCGCCACTCCAGCCGCATGGCAGTATTCCAGAATGCGTCCCATCTGGGGCCCGGTTGCCATGGGAATCGACACCAGAACTTCCGTGGCGCGATGGCGGCGGGCCAGAGCGCCTAACTGCTCGCCGTTGCCGAAAACCTTGAGCCCCCCCAACCGAAGATCGCGCTTGTGCGGGTCGTCGTCGATGAAACCCACCGGCTGCATCCCAAGCGCTGGATGTGCGCGCAGTTCGGCCAGAACGCGTACGCCGGCGCCTCCGGCGCCATACAGAAGAATGCGCCGCGCCGGCTTTTCGATGGAGCCACTACGCCGGCGCTCGCCGCGCCGTCGTTCGCAAAACACCCGGGCTATCGCGCGAGCCGCGGCCATGCACACCGCGCACAGCAAGAAATCGAGAATATACACCGAGCGGGGGAATCCCGGCCCGATCATCCAACGCAGCATCCCCGCCGCCGCCACGGAAGCCGCCAGATTCGCCGCCGCGATCCGCAACAGGTCTTCAAATCCCACATGGCGCCATGCCAGGTCGCGCAGTGCAAATGCGCGAAACACACTGAACTTCACGGCGATGAGCGCCGGCAGCGCCAACACCAGCATATGCCCATACGCCGGAGAGAGCGAGAACTCGAACCGCAGCAGAAACGCCAGCGCCAGCGAGACCCCCGCCAGCAGCGCATGCGCGCACTCCGTCGCCCCGCGCCTGTGTTTGAAAAGAAGTCCGTTCATGACGCTAAGCCGCCGTGCCCTGTACCCTGTCGCGATCGTCGAGCGGGTGGTCGTTCGCCGGGCGATCATTCGCCGAGTGGTCATTGGCCGCGCGATCGCTCGACGCACGAGAGTTCGCTGCTCGATCATTCGCCGCTCGATAATTCGTCACAATCGCATCCGCTCCGGGAGGAGGATAGGCTTGGAGAGGCACGCGCCGCGAGGCCATCGTTTGCAACACTCTATCCGCCTTCCACGTCGCCAGTATCCAGGAAACCCCGCGCAGCGCCCATGTTCGCCTCACCAGCGCGGCGGCGGTCAACAACACGATGGCGCAATCGGCCGCCAACGTCCGGCGCTCCACATACAGGAGCGCCAAGCGGCTCTTCCACGGGCGGATGATCTGGTTATAGAGCAAATCCGGGTCTTCGCTGCCCGCCAGGATCGCGCCTTCATCGGCAAACACAATGGAAGCTAGATCGGTGATCCCCGGGCGGACGTTCCACATGCGCCGCTCCTCGGAGGTATAGAGATCGGCATCCGCGCGGACCTGCGGCCGGGGGCCCACCAGGCTCATGTCGCCCACCAATACGTTCCACAACTGCGGCAGCTCGTCGAGCTTGGCGCCGCGCAGCCATCGCCCCACGCGCGTGACGCGCGCGTCGCCGGACGCCGTCGAGTTGACGCCGTTCTTCCAGGCGTCCGGATACATGCTGCGAAATTTCAACATCCGGAAATCCCCGCCGCCGCGCGCGACGCGCACGCCGCGAAACCACGGCGATGCCCGGTCCTCCATCCAGATCGCCAGCGCGATCGCGAGTCCCAATGGGAGCAGCAACACGATCCCCATAAATGCCACGCTGAAGTCCAGGGTCCGTTTCATCATGCAATCCGTTTCATGCCGCGCCGCGCGCCGCTTTCGCCGGCTGTCCCGCACCGACGGCGCGCCGCGCCGCTTCCACGATCTCGTGTTCGCCCGGATAATACGCCAGTTCCTCGGCGCGGCTGGAAGGCGCCGGCGCGTCCGGCAGCGTCACACGCTCAACGGGCGCTCGCAGCGAAGCGAACGCCGCTTCGTAAATCTCCGCCGCGATGGCCGCCGCCGCTCCCGCCATCCGCCATCCGGGATCGGCCACCACGGCTCTTGCGGTCTTGCGCACGCTGGCGAACACGGTTTCCCGGTCCCACGGCTTCAGGCTTCTCAAGTCGATCACTTCCGCCTCAATCCCTTCCCGGGCGAGCGTGGCGGCGGCTTTCAGATTGTGGGCCGCCATCGTTGAAATTCCAATCAACGTGACATCGCTCCCCGTCCGGCGTATCGCCGCCTGGCCGATGGGAACGCGATACACCTGTTCGGGTACATCGCCGGTTTCCGCATACAGCCAGCGGTCATCAATATAGAGGACCGGGTTGGGATCTTCGAGCGCCGCGATCAACAGGCCCTTGGCATCATAGGCTGTCGCGGGCATCACCACTTTCAATCCAGGCACATGCATGAACATGGCGTGCAAGGCTTGGGAATGCTGCGCACCCTGCTCGCCCCCGCGGTTGATCACGGCCCGGATTACCACCGGAACGGAAATCGTTCCTCCAAATAAGTACGAACAGTTAGCTGCCTGATTGACGATGGAATCCATCGCCAGCAACATGAAATCCATGCGTGGATGAAAGACAATAGGGCGCATTCCAACCAGCGCCGCCCCCACGGCCAGCCCCGTAACCGCGTTTTCCGAAACCGGAGAATCCACCATCCGCTCGCGCCCGAACTCGCGATCCAGGCCCTCCAGGCTCGCTCCCGCGTACCACGGACTCCACAGTCCTTGTCCGATGACAAACACGCGGGCATCGCGCGCGAGCAGCTGCGCGTGCGCCTCGCGGATGGCTTGTACGTAACTTAAGGTGCGCATGCCGCCTCCGCCCACACGTGTTGGAGCACGCGGCCGCGGTCCGGGGAAGCGCCCGCGCGCGCACGCGCCACCGCATCGGCCACACGGTTCAGGACAACCCGTTCGCGCGCCGCAAGATCGTGGACTCCCAGCACCGCCAACCGCTCCGCCACGCGCGCAAGGGGGTCGCGATTGAGCCATTCGGCGAGTTCGCCCCGCCGCGCGACGCCGACATCGGTGTCCCAACCCGCGCCCACGTGGCCGCGCCAGCGGAACGTCCGGCATTCGAGCAAAGAAGGCCCCTCGCCTCGCCGCGCCCCTTCGATGGCCCGATGCGCGGCCCGGTACACGGCCACGGCATCGTTGCCGTCGACGCGCGTCCCCGGCACCGAGTGAAACTCGCCCGCCAGGTCGAGATTGTCCGCCACGCGGCGCTCGCTCCAGTGCAGGTGGCTCGAATAGAGATTGTTCTCGCACACGAACAACACCGGCAGACGGTATACGGCGGCGAGGTTCAACGATTCGTGCAGATGCCCCTCTTCGAGCGCCCCGTCGCCAAAAAAGGCTACTGCAACGTCCTTCCCGCCGCGCATGCGGGAAGCAAACGCCGCGCCCACTGCCAGCGGCACGGTCCCGGCCACGATGGGAACGGTGCCGAAGATCCCCACTTCCGGACTCGCCAGGTGCATGGAGCCGCCGCGCCCCCCCGAGCACCCGCTGGTTCTTCCCAGGACTTCCGCGAACAGTTTTTCAAGCGAGCCGCCTTTGGCCAGATAATGGCCGTGCGACCGGTGCCCGCCCCACACGGTATCGGATGGCGTGAGCGCCGCCGCCACGCCCGCCGCCACCGCTTCCTGACCGATATAGAGATGGCAGGGGCAACGGACTTCCCCCGCTTCCACCATGGCGGCGATAGCCTCTTCGGCGCGGCGGATCAGCAGCATGACGCCCCAGCGCTGCAGGAGCCAATCCGGCGAATCCGCGCCGTCCGCTCTGAACGGAGTTGCCGCCGGCCCTGCCTCGTCCCTCGCCGGGGTTCCGCCCGGCAGTTCTTTGATTCCGCATGTGCTCGTTGACATGAATCGTGTTATCTCCCATAAAAGCGCCGTATGGCGCGGCACACCGTCGTGATTTCATCCGCACTCAACCATGGGTGCATGGGGAGCAGCAGAACGCGTTGAAACAAGCGTTCGGTGAATGGAAGATGCTGCGTAAATCCCAGCGCAGGCCACTGGTGAACGGCTTTCCCACCCCATGGGATCAGCGTGCCGATGCCATTCGCTTGCAGGAATTCCCGCAACCCATCGCGGCGCTCGGCTTCGATTTCGTAATTCTGATACACATCGAAGTGGTCTGGATCGCGATCGGGTCCTGGCGGAAGAATAATTTCGCCGACTTCTTGCAGTTCCCGGCGGTAGAGCGCCGCCAGCGCTCGGCGTCTCTCGATGGCTGCGCTGTATTTCCTCAGACGAAAGTCGAGAATCGCAGCCTGCAGATTATCGAGCCTGGAGTTCAGCCCCCAGCCCGCCACCTCCCCGCCCGCATCGCGTCCATGATCGTGCAGCGCCGCTACACGCGCGGCGATGCCCGCGTCGTTGGTCGTTACGGCGCCTCCATCCCCCAGGCATCCCAGTAGCTTCGCGGGAAAAAAACTGAAGACGGCCGCGTCCCCGAAGGTTCCCGCGTGCGCGCCTCGGAAGCGCGATCCCAACGCCTGGGCGGCGTCTTCGACCATCGCCAGATTGTGGCGCCGTGCAATGCCCCGGAGCGCGTCCATGTCGGCCGTCCGCCCGTTCAGCTGCGTGGGCAGCAAAGCCGCCGTGCGCGGCGTGATGGCGCGCTCCGCCGCTTCCGGGTCGATCAGGTGATCGGCGCCGCATTCGACCGGCACCGGAATCGCTCCCGCGAAATGGATGGCAGCCGCCGTCGCCACCATAGTGTGCGAACTGAACACGACCTCATCTCCGGCGCACACGCCCGCCGCACGCAAGGCGATCAGCAAACCGTCGGTGGCGTTGGCGACTCCCACGGCGTGCCGGACTCCCAGAAATCGCGCCAGGTTGTCTTCGAATCTCCGCAGGTCTTCCTGCAGAATGAAAGCGCCGCGCCGGCCGACGTCGCGGAAGATCGCCGTTAAATCGTCCTCTTCCGGAACGAATGCCTGAGGATAGGGGAAAAACGGAATGGCACGGGCAAGTTGAGCGCTGTGCATTATTGGTCTTGAGAGGGCAACCGCGAGGAGCCCGCGGATTGGGCCCGAACCTTCACCGGCGGCGGTCCGGCGGCGGCCAGGTGGGCGCCTGAGGCCCTCCAGCGGCGTAACAGTATCCCCGAGGCGCGAACGATTCCCGAGATGCTCCCCAACCCGTAGCTCAGATGGAGCGTCAAGAAAATGAGCGGCGCCGCGACCGCCAGCGATGGTCTGCGCCGCCGGAAGGCCGCGTCGAGCGACGCCGTAACGTTCGCCAGCGTGTAGGGCAGGCCCACGGCCTGCCACGGCATCGCCGTCCATGGCGCGAGGGCCGCGGCCGTCATCAGGGCTAGAACGAAAAACAAGGGAATCAGGTGACGCTGGGAAACCGGAATGTTGGCGCAGTGGACAAACGGCACGATGGCCCACTCGCCGTTACGAAAATTGTGCCGCACGAAATCCGTAAAGCGCGTGCGCGCGAAATAATCGCTGCGGATCGCCGGCGATAGCATCGTCCGTCCCCCGGCGGCCTTGAGCCGCAGGCTGAACTCCATATCCTGGCTGCGCTCCAGATCCGGATGAAAGAGCCCGATACGATCGAAGATTTCGCGCCGCCAGCAGCCGCCGAACACCGTGTCCACCCAGCGCGGTTCACCCGCTCCGATGCGGAAATAGGAATTGCCCACGCCGAAGCGATGGCTCAGGGCGGCCACAATGGCTTCGGCGCACCAACCGGGGTCCTGAGCCACGGTTCGCATGACGCCGCCGGCGTTGTCGGCTCCCGAAGAGTCCAGTAGTTCCACGCATCGCCGGATGTAATCCAGCGCCACCGCCGAGTGCGCGTCCACCCGCGCAATGATCTCTCCAC
>CAMAUG010000222.1 GCA_945861255.1 Candidatus Sulfopaludibacter sp. SbA3 | reverse complement strand
GGCCTGGACCGTGTGGTGATGATCCTGGCCGGCGAAACCTCCATCCGCGACGTGATCCCGTTCCCCAAGACCGCCAAGGGCACGGATCTGATGTGCGAAGCCCCGTCCGACGTGCCGGAACGCGCGCTGCGGGATCTGGGGATCAGTATAAGGCGGAAGTAGCGTCCGCCGGGCCTGTGGATATTATGGCCGCGCCCTAGCCAGGCGGGTCCGGGATCGAAAGCTTGCGGCAAATCTTTCGCGCGAGCATGTTGCTGATCTCAGCATGACGAGGAACGGCCTCGGCGTGGCCCGTCCGGGGATTCTCCCAAAGTGAGTGCTCTTTGCCCTCCCTGCGCAGCACGCAACCATGACGGCGAAGATGCCGGAGGAGTCCCTCCAATTTCATCCGATGACCACGAGTTCCTGCCGGGCGTCGGACGGTAGAGCGCGTAGAGACTCTTCGCGCCGATGCTGCAGGATGAGGATGATCGCCTCGCGCAGGTTCGCCAGGCATTCGTCGAGCGACTTGCCCTGACCGTTGGCACCAGGCACTTCGGCACAATACGCGATATGCCACGGACCGTCCTGCTCGACAATCGCCGTAAACTCATTGTGCATGACTCTATGTTACCGCCGCGCAGCCCGGGCCACCGCACGGCGGCATCGCGCTGGGCGTGGACCGTCTGGTGATGATTCTGGCGGGCGAAACCTCCGTTCGCCAAGACGGCCAAGGGCACGGATCTGATGTGCTAAGCCCCGTACGACGTGCCGGAGCGCGCGCTGCGGGATTTGGGGATTGGCATTCGCAAAGAAATAGCGCGAGGGCGTGAGGCGCTGAGATCTTAGGCCCGCGCTACCGGATTCGAGTCAGAGGCGGCCAGCAAGCTTTTGTTGGGCTTTCTTCTGCCGCCGAGGCAGACGGGACTTGTTTTTCGGAAGCAGCTTTCCAATCTTCGAAGACTTTGTAGCGGGCTTAACCACCGCCGGCGGAGCGGTGGCTTCTACTACCGCCGCCACGGATTCTTTCTTGTCTGCCTTTTCCTTTAGTTTAGCCAAGTGAGCGAACCTCTCTTCAACTGTAGCTTGTTTTGCAGGGGAGGGCGCGCGCGATCATTGAGGCGCCAGCCCCCTGCGAGCGCGGATAGAGTGCCCTGACGGCGTCGGCCCGGCGGATTCGGTAGAATGGTCCGGGGAAGAGCGACGGAATGCACAGTACAGCCCTGAGATTCCTGGCGCCAACGGCCAAGGCCGCACGAAGGATGAGGCACGTGCTAGCTTGGCCCAAGCCATCGCTCTGATTCTAGAGGATCGGCGCAAGGATCCGCTCCGTGGAGTTCCGGCCGATGCCGAGCACGAGACGGTAATCGTCGAGTGAAGCGGAGGTGGGCCGGGCGGAATTTGCCGCGATGGTGGAAAAGTTTCATACTAGTGACTGCGGGAGGAACCATGGAAGGCAATGCACGTTTTGGAGAGATCCTAGAGGAAGCTGACCGCTTGCCCCTGGAAGATCAAGAAACGCTGATTGAGGTCCTCCAGAAGCGCACGCGCGATCATCGCAGAACGGAATTGGCCAGGGACATTCAGGAAGCTCAAAAGGAATTTGAAGAAGGAACTTGCCGTCCAGCCACTGCAGATGAACTGATGCGAGAAATCCTCTCGTGAATCGTCCGCTGCTGCGGTCCAGCGCATTTATTCGGGCTGCCCGGAAGATTGTAAGAAAGTATCCTCAGAATGCGCACAACCTTCAGTCGGCACTGGAACGGCTCCAGGTTGACGCGTTTCATCCCATATTGAGAACGCACAAGTTAAAGGGAGAACTGAAAAACTCGTGGGCCTGCAGCGCGGGCTATGATCTGCGAATCGTCTTTCGATTCATCCCATACCAAGGATCTGAAGCGATTCTCCTGGAATCCGTCGGCACGCACGACGAGGTCTATTGAATGGTCGAGGACCAGAAAAACGCATATCACGGGCGTCCAGCGATGAAAACATACACCGCGGTAATCGAGCAGTGCCGGATACCGGCCTCTCCGTAGGCCGCGTTCCAGGCTTCCCAGGCACTCACCGCCGAGGCGCAACTCTGGATGAACTGAACGGCAATCTCCGGGAGGTCGTCGATACAGGGAATGCCTGTGCCGTCGATGTATCGGGGCACGGACGGGGCGTTGATGATTTACAGCTAGTTGGGCGGGCACCAGAGAATGAATACTAATTCCAGGATTCGGGATCTGTTGTACTTCGACTTCGATAAGGCAGCTTCGATTTGGAGTCAATTCGCGGAGGGCCTCCCCGAGCGGATATCGATCACCGAGGATCTGGGCAAGGATCGCGCGGCCGGAGTCAAATTCGGTCTGCCAGGGATCGCAGAAGCAAATCTGGGCGTCGATTACCTTCAGAAGAAATCAACCCTTCAGTCGAAGACGCTGCATCACGACCTTTTGAATCGCGTCGAGGCAGGGCTTGGTGATGCCGGCCTCGTCACGGATCTCTTCGAGCTGGAGCATAGCGTATCCGACGCGGCGGTTATCCGATCAACGATTGGCACTCGACCGTACGTCAAAGCTGAAGGAATCAGTGTAATCGAGGACTACCGGAGGATTCTTGCAATCGGTGAGAATTTCAATCCCATGATTGAATTCATCGTAAAGGCGACGCATGAGTCAGCGAAGAAGTCCCCTGAGTACGCAGAACTCGACCGGTTGATTTCCGCGGAGGAAGCCGCTGCGAAGAATATTCGTGATCGCAACCAGCAAGCCACTCAAAATGCAAAGATCAAGCAGATGCGCCAGAACCTCGATCAGTTATTGAAGCCGCAACTCACCAGCGTTGATGGGTGGCTGATCGACGGAATTCGGCTCTTCATCAACACATTCATGGCTTCACGAATCAATTTCAGAATTTATCCGTTTACCCAGTGTCCGTCCTTTCAAGTTTTGTGCAACCTGAAACGGGACTGCTTCGTCGACTCCGACCCAGATCATCTTCTCTATGGTTACGGAAACAGACCCAATGTACCCCTTGCGGTATTTGGACTGATCACGTCGCTACCGCAGCAGAATCCGAGCTCGTTTGATCCATTACGGGAGTTCAGCGACGACTCGGCTTTGGCTGAAAATGCCAAGTTTGAACGGGCGTTCCGTAATGTCTTTTCCGGTATAGAGGCATTGGAGGGAATAATGCGGTACTCCAGATATCCAAACGTGACTCTTCATCCAATCGCGGTATACAGGTCGTTCGGCTCAGGCACCATGTAGCGCGCCTGACTGTCGCCGGGCAGCGGCCACGCCCGCTGTGATCTTGCAGAACGGCCCCTCGCACAATCCCCGCCCCACTCCACCACGCTACAATCGTTTCGATGACCACATCGCATAACTACGACCCCAGCCCCGAATTCGTCCGCCAAGCCCACGTCCAGGGCATGGAGGGTTATCGGGAACTTTACCGCCACGCTGAGCAGGACCCTGAGGGGTTCTGGGGCGAAGTGGCCGCCCGCGAAGTCCACTGGTTTGAACCGTGGTCGAAGGTCCTCGAATGGAATCCGCCCTTCGCCAAATGGTTCGTCGGCGCGAAGACCAACGTGTCTTACAACTGCCTGGACCGCCACGCGGCATCGCATCGCAAAAACAAGGCCGCCATCATTTGGGAAGGCGAGCCGGGCGATCAGCGGACTCTCACTTATCAGGAATTGCACCGACTGGTGTCTCGATTCGCAAATGTTCTGAAGGCCCAGGGCTACCAGGCCGGCGATCGCGCCATCATTTACATGCCGATGATTCCGGAGTTTCCGGTGGCCATGCTGGCGTGCGCGCGGCTCGGCATCACGCACAGCGTGGTGTTCGGCGGATTTTCGGCGGAGGCGCTCAAGGCGCGCATTTTGGACCTGGGCGCGACGCTCGTCATCACCGCCGACGGCGGCTGGCGGCGCGGCAAGGAAGTGAAGCTCAAGGCCGCCGTCGATGAGGCGATCACGGAGTGCCCGGACGTGCGCAGCGTCATCGTCTACCGCCGCACGGGTTCGGACGTCGCGATGCAGGAAGGCCGCGACCACTGGTGGCATGCGCTCGATCAGGGCGTGAGCGAAGAGTGCCCCGCGGTGCACCTGGACAGCGAACACCCGCTGTATGTGCTGTACACGTCGGGAACCACCGGCAAACCGAAGGGCATTCTGCACACCACCGGCGGATACCTGACGCAGGTGACCGCGGCGATGAAGTGGATCTTCGATCTGAAAGACAGCGATACGTTCTGGTGCGCGGCGGACATCGGCTGGGTCACCGGTCACAGCTACATCGTTTATGGGCCACTCTCGGCCGGCGCGACTACCGTGATCTACGAAGGCACGCCGGATTACCCGCAGTATGACGTCTGGTGGCGGCTGGTGGAAAAACATCGCGTCAACATCATGTACACGTCGCCCACGGCGATTCGCGCACTGATCCGGCAGGGCGATTCGTGGCCCGACAAGCATGACTTGTCGAGCCTGCGCCTGCTTGGCTCGGTAGGTGAGCCGATCAATCCCACCGCGTGGGAATGGTATCACCGCGTGATCGGCAAGGGCCGCTGCCCCATCGTAGATACGTGGTGGCAGACGGAGACCGGCTCGGCGATGATCGCGCCCATGCCGGGAGCGGTGCCGCTGAAGCCCGGTTCCGGAACGTTCCCGCTGCCTGGCGTGGCGCCGGATATTGTCGACTTCAACGGGTTTCCGGTGGGTCCGGATCGCGAGGGGTTTTTGATTCTGCGGCGCCCCTGGCCGGCCATGACGCGCGGCATCTGGGGCGATCCGGAGCGCTTCAAGGAACAGTACTGGACCAAAGTCCCCGGCGCGTATTTCACCGGCGACGCGGCGCGCTGCGACCAGGACGGATATTACTGGGTGCTGGGCCGCGTCGACGATGTTATGAACGTCAGCGGCCATCGCCTGAGCACGATGGAAGTGGAGTCGGCGCTGGTCAAGCATCCGTCGGTGGCGGAAGCGGCGGTAGTGGGCAAGCCGCACGAGATCACGGGCCAGGCCGTGTGCGCTTTTGTCACGCTGAAGAAGGGCGAACACGATCAAGAGAAACTTGGGAAAGATTTGCGCCAGTGGGTGGCGCACGAAATCGGCGCGTTCGCGCGTCCGGAGGAGATCCGCTTCACCGATGCGCTTCCCAAGACGCGCAGCGGCAAAATCATGCGCCGCTTGCTGCGTGAGATCGTCACCAGCAAGACGGTGACCGGTGACGTGACCACGCTCGAAGACCTGGGCGTGGTGACTCAGCTAGCCGCGCAACAGGACGAGGAATAACTTCAGTTCTTCCCGACGACCCTGCCGGTGGCTGCATCGACGGTGACCAAGTACTCGGCCGAGGAAACGGTTCCTCCCCACAGAACGTGCCACACGGGCATCTGGAAACGGCCAGCGTCTTCCATCTGGAAGCTGACCGGCGGCCGCTTGCCGGGTTTGCTTAAATATGCGGTACTCGCCTTCCTGGCGATCTCCAGCGCTTCCGGCGTATCGATTTTGATTGCCGCGGCGGAAAAAGGGCGCTGCGGTCCGGGGTTCCAGGGTCCTTGCGGCCCGGGGAACACGCCTTTGTGCCAGCCCTCGGTCTCCACCGCCGACCAGGTGTAGCCGCGAGCGCGGCCCGTGGAGATGGAGACGAAAACCACTTCCCAGGCCGCCGCCTTACCGTTTTCTGGCTTGACCTCCGGCAGATCCGCGCCACGGATGGTGAGCGGCTCGCTATCGGGCGCCCATAGACGCGCCGAACCGTACATGTATTGGAACGCCTGCCGTCCGGTGATCGGTGCCGGAGGAACTTCTGGTGGTTTCTTCTTTGCGGAGGGTGCGGGGGAGTCCGAACAGGCCGTCAGCAGCAGCGCCGCCAGAATGTCGCGGTTGCCCGTGGATAATGTCAAGATTGGCGCCTGGATGGCCGCAGGCGGATCGCGACGCGGCAGGCGGCAGGCCGGGGCAACCGTGCCGCGACACTCCAAAGCCCGGCGGCCAGCGTCCGGGCGTCCGGCGGCTAAAGCCCTGCGGGCTTGCAGGAAGCGTATAATAATCGGCAGCAGGGAGGTGTCCATGAACACTAGCAGGCTTATGCTCGGGTCGTGCATCCTTATCTTCGCCTTCACGGCAGCGGGCCAGCAGGGGGGCGGCGCGGGCGGGGGAGCGGGGGGGGGCGCAGGTGCGGGCGGCGGAGCAGGCGCAGGTGGGGGCGGAAATGTGGGCGGAGCGGTCGGCGGCTCCGGCCAACGGCCTTCAACCGATCCGTTCAACACGGGCCGCCCGATTATCATCATCGGAAACGTAATCCTGGCCGACGGCGGTACGCCCACCTCGCAGATCAAGATCGAACGAGTGTGTAACGGAAACGCCCGCGTGGAAGGATACGCGGATAGCAAGGGAAGTTTCGGCGTAGAACTGGGAAGAAACCAGGAAATACAGGACGCGAGCGTAGGCTCAAGCCAGACCTCGGATTTCTCCAATAACGCCGGGACACAGGACAACTCCCGGCCGCAGGACCCGTTC
>CAMAUG010000221.1 GCA_945861255.1 Candidatus Sulfopaludibacter sp. SbA3 | reverse complement strand
CCACGCAGCCCGTGGGCCTCAAGGAAATGTTCGGAACCATGACGAAGAGCTTCCACCCGGGGCGTGCGGCGCAGAACGGGTTGACCTCAGCGTTTCTGGCCGCAGGAAATTTCACGAGCTCGAACCAGAGCATCGAAGCGAAGGAAGGCTGGGGCAATGCCTTGAGCACCGCGCGCAACTACGCCGAAATCACCGAAAACCTAAGCAAGACGTATGAAATTGCCAGCAACACGTACAAGCCCTTCGCGTGCGGTATCGTGATTCATCCCACGCTCGACGCCTGCATCCAGCTTCGGAACGAGAACAAACTAACCGCCAACCAGATTGAGCGCGTGGAGCTGCGCGTGAACCGCCTGGTGGAAATCCTCACCGGCAAGCAGACCCCGCAGACCGGCCTGGAGGGTAAGTTCAGCGTGTATTACGCCGCGGCCGTGGCCATCGTCAGAGGCGCCGCGGGCGAAAAACAGTTCACGGACGCGCTGGTTCGCGATCCGGAAATCACGGCCCTGCGCGACCGCGTGACTATCACCGTCGATCCGGCCATCGGCGCGGAGCGCGTTCGCGCCACCATCACGCTCAAGGATGGCCGCAAGTTGGAGAAATACATCGAGAACGCCATCGGTAGCGTGAAGAACCCGATGACCGACAAGATGCTGGAAGCCAAGTTTGCGGATCTGGCCGACGGCGTCATCCCCACCACCCAGGCGCGCAAGGTGATGGATCTGTGCTGGGGCGTGGAGAAGCTAACCAGCGCGGCAGAGATTGCGAAGGCGTCCGCGGGCTAGCCAAGTACTTCAGCGGGCCCGGATCCCTTGCCCCGGCGCCACACCTGTTTGCAACTTGCCGTCGCGCACGACGAACGTGCCTTCCACCAGCACGTAGCGGAAACCTTCGGAATATTGCGCGGCGTTTTCGTAGGTGGCTTTGTCGATGACGCGCGCTGCGTCGAACAGAGCCAGGTCCGCGTCGGCGCCCACCTTCACTCGGCCCTTTTGCCGCATCTGCGGCGACATGGTTTCCAACCGCTGCGCGGGCATCAGCGACGACTTGCGAATCGCGTCCATGAGCGTCAGGGCTTTGTCCTCGCGCGAGTACTTTCCCAGCACTCGCGCGAACGTGCCTACGGCGCGCGGGTGGCCCTTGCCGTTTTCCATGATCCCGTCGCTCGCCACCATTACCATGGGATGCGCGAGCGCCGCGCGAACCATCTCCTCAGTGTTGCCGAACTGCGCCACGAAGCCCCCTTGCTTGCGATACTTCAGGAACGTTTCGTGCGTCAATCTCTCCCCGGTGATGGGCCACAACAGGCGTGCGTAGTCGGCGGCGGGCCGATTGTCCCAGCCGCTGTAGGCCGCCGACGCAATCTCAGTCATGGATGCAATGTACGGGTACGCCTCCGTGGTCACATCCAGACCACGGGCGCGCGCGCCCTCGATCATGCGCAGCGCGTCCGCAGTCTTCGACAACGCCGCGCTGTTCAAGTGCACAATGTGCAGCGGAACGCCCGCCGCCGCCGCGTCCGCCACCACTTCCTGAATCGAAGAGATCACGTTACCGGAGCGCATGTGCACGAACACGGGCCGCTTGAACGTCGCGGCCAAATAAAACAGGCTCAGGATTTCATCGGCGGAGGCTGTGGGCGTGTACGTGATGCCCATGCCCATCCCCAGGCCGCCCTCGTCCAGTCCTTTTTGAACGGCGGCTTCGATGGTCTTCTGCTCCGCCGCGGTGGCCACGCGGTTCATCGCGGCGTCCCGAGGCAGCAGGCCGCCGCTATCACCCATCACTTTCATGCGCGCCGCGATGTGTCCAGAACTGGCGCCAAAGTGAATGAGCGATTTTCCCTCGCGCGCCGCATACCACTGGCTCACCGGGTACACGCCTGCTTCCAGTTCCAGCGCCGTGGTCACTCCATCCATGGCTTTATAACGATAGTTTTCCTGGTCCTGGCCATGCGAGTGCAGATCGATGAATCCCGGGGCGATCACCAGTCCGGCCGCGTTGATCTCCGTCTTCCCGCGCAACGGCTGAGCGGAAATCGCCGCGATTTTCTTACCAGTGATGCCCACGTTGCGGACGGAGTCCAGGCCGGACTCCGGGTCCATCACACGCCCGCCTCGCAGGACGATGTCATAGTTCTGCGCCGCGAGTAGACACGGCACCAAGTACAGCAAGAAACGTGTGTGTGTCATTTCGCTTGAATCCCCTGACCTGGCGCGACGCCTTCTTGCAGTTTTCCATCGCGCACCACGAACGTCCCGTCGACCAGCACATATCGGAATCCTTCGGAGTACTCCGCCGGCTTCTCAAACGTGGCTTTGTCGATCACACGCGCCGGATCGAACACCGCGATGTCCGCGTCCGCGCCCACCTTGATCCTGCCTTTCATCCGCATTTGCGGGGACATCGCCTCCAGCCTTTTGGCAGGCATCAGCGACGCCTTGCGGATCGCATCCATTAGCGTCAGCGCTTTCTCGTCGCGCGCGTATTTGCCCAGCACACGGGCGAAAGTGCCGGCGGTTCTGGGGTGCCCCGGCGCGGCGCCGCCGTCGCTCGCGATCATCACCATGGGATGCGCCAGTGCCGCGCGGATCATTTCTTCCGTATTTTGGAAAATGATAATCCGTCCGCCTTGCTTCCGGTACCGAGCGAAAGTTTCCTGTGTCAATCGCTCGCCCGTGTCCACCCACATCAAGTCGGAAAACTTGGCGCCCAACTTTTCCTGCCAACCCGGCTCAAACAACGCGGACTCCAGGCGGGTGGCGCCGGCGACATAGGGATACGCTTCCGTGGTCACGTCCACACCGCGGGCACGCGCGCCCTCAATCATGCGCAGCGCTTCGCGCGTTCTCCCAAGCGCCTGACTGTTGATGTGCATCACATGCAGGGGAGCGCCGGAAGCGGCCGCGTCGGCGATGACTTCTTGCAACGATTCCACCACGCCGGGGACGGAGGCTCCTGCATCGCGCATGTGAATGAACATCGGACGCTTCCACTGCGCACCCAAATAGAACAAGTTCAGAATTTCTTCGGACGGAGCGCTGGGTGTGTAGCCAATGCCCAGTCCGATCCCCAGGCCACCTTCGTCCAGTCCTCTACGCAGCGACGCTTCAATCGCCGCTCGTTCCTCGGGAGTCGCCCGCCGGTTCATCGCGTTGTCGCGCGGCAGAAACGTCCCCGTGTCTTTCATCGCCGCCATCCGAGCTGGAATGTGACCCGCGCTGGCGCCAAAATTGATCAGCGCTTTGCCCTGACGGCTCGAGTACCATTCGCCAACCGGGAACACGCCCACTTCCAATTCCAACGCGGTGGTCACGCCGTCCATCGCTTTGAAGCGGTAGTTTTCGGGACCCGGAAGATGCTGATGCAGATCAATGAATCCCGGAGCGATCACCAGCCCTGTGGCGTCGATCTCCGTTTTCCCGCGCAAGGCTTGAGTGGAAATCGCCGCGATTGTCTTACCGGTGACGCCCACGTTGCGCACCGCGTCGAGACCCGATTCGGGGTCCATCACGCGCCCGCCGCGCAGCACCACGTCATAGTTCTGCGCGGTCAGCAACGCCGGCACGAACAGCAGCAACAATGAGAAACGCATGGCTATCTCCCTGGCGTGGGCGGCCGGATCGCGTCCAGCAGTTCCTGAAATTGGGGATCGCGGATGCCGCGCGAGGAGGCGGCGAAACCAGTGAGCACGCGGCGCGCGATGCGGCGGTTCGCGGAATCGTCCATTACCTTCGATTGCGCCAACAGCGCCGTGACGCGTTGTTTTAATGCCGCGAAGCCATCCCCGTTGGACCAGCGGTCGCGAAGGTCATAGAGTTCGGTCTGCACCTGCAGTTCACGCTCCTGGTTCCTGCGTTCTTCACTCAGCGCGTCGCTAACGTCCTGCCGCTTCGCCAGCCGCGCGGCGCGATCAGCGAACTTGCTGGTGTCCTCCAGGCCTTCGAAATCGGTCATCAGGCGGACCAGCGCATGCAGGGTTTCCGTGTTGTCCTTGAGCGCGTCGATGCGCTCCACGCGCGTCGCGAACCACGTATCCAGCAGGGCCGTGTCGCGCGGCCGCAACCCGGATTTCATCGCCTGCAACTCCATCCATTCCACACCTTGCAATGCCAAATCTGCTGGCAACCACGTATGCCCGCCTTCGAAGTACAGTACCCGATGCGCGCTGGTCATGCGGCGGTCCAGCAGGTACATTTCCATGTGATTGAAGTCGTCGGTGCCGGCCGAGCCGAACACAGCGAACGGGACCCGCGGCATCACCTGGTCCGGGAAACCGGCGCTCGACGCGAACACTCCCGCGACTTGTTTCGACTCCAGCGCGATCTTCATCGCCACGCGCGCCCCTCCGGACATGCCTGCCGTATACACGCGCTTGGGCTCTACGGAAAACCGCGCTGTCACGTCCGCCGTCATGGCTTTCGCCGCTTTCATGCTCACTTCCCACGAGCCGTTGCGCGAGTTGAGTGAGCCGGCCACGATGTAGCCGTACTTTTCGGCGGCTTGTTGATAGCGCTCCACGGGGATGCGCCCGCGCGCGCCTGCGTCGAACGCCAAAATGACGCTCCACCGCCGGGACGGCGTATAGTTCGAAGGCAGATACAACGCGTAGTGCTGATCGGGATCGGCGGCACACTCCACGCTGTCGATGATCTGGCCCGTGGGCAGATCGGCGGCGCGGGCGGCGGCTGCGATGACCAGCAGGATGATCGCGTTCTTCCACATGCACTGAATATTACAACACGCCGGTGATAAGATGGTGCAGTTCCCAACCTCCAACTTATGGCTATCCCAAGTGAATTCGTCAATCTGTCCGTGAGTGACGGCACGTCCATGCGCGCTTTCGTGGCCAAGCCGGACGGCGCGCCCAAAGCCGGCATCATCGTTTTCCAGGAAATTTTCGGCATTAATTCGCACATCCGCGACGTCACGGAGCGCTTCGCCAAACAGGGCTACCTGGCCATTGCACCGGAATTGTTTCACCGCAGCGGCCCCGGCTTTGAAAGCGGTTATGAAGACATGGCGCCCGGCTTCGGCCACATGCAGCAGACGACCGACGACGGCCTGACGGCGGACACCAAAGCGGCCTACGATTGGGTGCGGAAGGCCACGGGCAACCTGCCCACCGCCGCCATCGGTTACTGCATGGGCGGGCGCACCGCGACGCTCGCCGCGATGACCGTGCCGCTGGCTTGCGGAATTTCCTACTACGGAGGAGGCATCGCGCCCAGTCCGTTCAATCCCGGCCTGCTCGACCGCTTGAAGGAAGTTCGATCGCCCATGCTGTTTTTCTGGGGAGGCCTGGATCACTTCATCCTGCCCGAACACGTCAAAACGGTGACCGACGGCATGCGCGCCGCCGGAAAGCCGTTCGCCAGCGTGGAGTTCTCCGACGCAGATCACGGTTTTTTCTGCGACCAACGCGGAAGCTACAACGCATCGGCGGCGGCAGCGGCGTGGCCGTTGACGCTGGCGTATCTGGAGACGCACACCAAGAAGGCCGCCGCGGCGTAGCTTGCGCCGCATCACTGGGGGCGTCGGTCTTGAGCCAGATCACCTTTCCCACGAGGCCGATCATGAGAAGGACAACGGATCGGGCGTTGTCATCGATGATAAGCTGGAACCGAGGCCATTGAAATGACGAACGGCAGCGAGCGGCTGGAACGCATCGAGCGCATCCTCGAACACGTGGCCAAGAGCCAAGAGCAGGTGGCCAAGAGCCAAGAGCAAACGGCCAAGAGCCAAGAGCAAACGGCCCACAGTCTACAGGAAATGGCCGCGCGCCAGCAGTACCACGATGAGGCTTTTGAGCGTCACGACGCGGAAATGAAGCTGATCCGGGAGGCCATCGCCGCCGATGCCGAAAATATCCGGGCACTGGTGCGGATTGCCGAACTTCATCACCGCCGGCTGGAAGGCCTTGAGGGCGGGGAAGTAGCCTGACCCTGCTTTCGGCCACCCACCGCTGCGGGCCCAGCGGCGCTGGAGCCCGCCAGAAGCAAGCGAAAGTGTTCCCGTAGCTGCGCGACGCTGCGATCGAACGGCTCGACGGACCCATAGGATCGGGAAAGCATCACGCCGCCTTCCATCACCGCCAAGACATAAGTGGCCAGTGCATCCGGATCGGCGCCGCGGGGGAGCCGGTCTTCAAACTGCGCGATACATTCCCGGACAGCGGTGATCCAGCCTTGAAAATTTTCCGCGATCAGTTTGTGAGCAGGCCGGTTTTCCGGATCGATTTCCAGTGCCAGACGGCCCAGAGGGCAGCGAGCGGCGCCCGTGGAGCTACGTCTTCGTCAACGGAGGTTACCTGACGGTTTCGCTGGTTCTGATGGGCGCGATCCTGGGCGTCTGGCGTTAGCCCGGATATCTCACACTAGCCGCTAACCAAAGGCCGCTCGCCGACGCCGAAACATATGTATCAAGACATGTTTCGGTGAGAAAGAGAGCGGCCCTTGACTATGACACAGTGTAACCAAGATCGGTTCGAGTTTGCCAGCGTCCA
>CAMAUG010000220.1 GCA_945861255.1 Candidatus Sulfopaludibacter sp. SbA3 | reverse complement strand
CCGGCGAGATTACCATGAAACCGAATGACCCCCGGATCCTCGAATATGCGTGCCATGAAGGAAACCACGCGATGGTAAATATTCTTGCCGGTGCGCGAGCCGAGGACGCGGAGGCCGCCAAAAGCGGGACTAGGTAGGTCTTAACCATTCTTTGCAGCGACTCCGGTGCCTCCCTGGTCTCGAAACAAGGCCGGATTGTGTTGACATTACAAGTAATAGGAGAACAATGATGAATCCTCGACTTTCGGTTCTGGCAGTCGTTTCAGCCGCTATATTCTTGGCGCCAATCCAGCTTGCCGCACAAACCCCGGCCCCTAACAAGGATTCGTCCGCGAAAGCCGCACCCGCGAAAGCGGCCAAGTGGACGGCGCCCCGCCTTGCAGATGGGCGTCCGGATATTGGAGGCTACTGGAACAATCACACAGCGACTCCGCTGGAACGGCCCGAAACAGCGGGCGGCCGGGAGTTTCTGACGGACGATGAACTTAAGGCTATAGAAGCGCGGATCGCGCGGCCGACCCGGTTTATGGGTACCGCGACCAATCCTTTTTCAGACCTGTGGGCCGGGGACACCAGATGGGTGATGTCGAACAACCGTACCTCCATCATCACGGACCCCAAGGACGGAAAAGTTCCGCCTCTCACGGCGGAAGCCCAGCGGAAATTCGATGCCGATCGAAAGGACCAAAAGGCCGAATATTACCGTGGCCCGGAGGACTTGTCGACGTTTGTGCGGTGTCTTCCTGTGTCCACCAGCGGACCTCCCATGCTGCCTACGGCCTACAACAATAATTATCAGATTGTTCAAACTCGCGATCATGTCGTGATTGCAACCGAGATGATGCATGACGTGCGCATCATTCCCGTGGATGGGCGCCCGTATTCCGATATCCGTCAATGGTCGGGCGATTCCAGGGGCCGTTACGAAGGCGACACGCTGGTGGTGGAAACCAGGAGCTTTAACGGAAAGCGCGGCTACTTCGGGCGAAACGGGGCCGACCTGAAGCGCCACGATGAGAAGATGATCGTGACCGAGCGCTTTACACGGACCGCTCCGGACACGCTCCGCTACCAGTTCACGGTGAACGACCCGGGCACTTACACGATGCCATGGTCCGGCGAGATTACCATGAAACCGAATGACCCCCGGATCCTCGAATATGCGTGCCATGAAGGAAACCACGCGATGGTAAATATTCTCGCCGGTGCCCGAGTCGAAGACGCGGAGGCCAAGGGCGGAACGAGGTAAATCCCAACCACTGCCGCCGCGAAAACCGGCGAAGTGGTCCGTACAACGCCTTCAGTTCCCTGGTCCGGAGAGATTACAATGAAATCGTCTAAGGACCCGCTACTGGAATATGCATGTAACGAGGCTCACGCGATGGAACTCGTTCTCTCCGGCGCCAGGCCGAGGAGAAAGGGGCTGGCGGTAATCGATAATCCGGTTATGCATTCAAGAGAGGAAGTTAACATGAAGATCTGGGCGCGATCGCTGGATACCGTCATCAGACTGAGTGTGGTGTGCCTTATGGGCCTGTCACTCATGGAGAACCGGGCCGCTGCACAAGAAAAGCCGCTGCTTGCCGAGCAGGTGTTCAAGAACGTCCGGGCGCTCAGAGGAATATCGGTGGACGATTTCCTGGGGACGATGGGGATCATGGTCGCCGCTCTTCAGTCGGACTGCGCGGATTGTCACATCGGGGCCGGCACCGACAACGTCGATTGGGCGGCCGACACTCCGAAAAAGGTGATGGCGCGCGCGATGGTCAACATGGTTGCCAATATTAACAAGACCAACTTCGGTGGCCGCCAGTTGGTGACCTGCTGGACCTGCCATCGCAACCGCGACAAGCCGTTGGTCACACCGAACATGTCGGCCATTTACAGCGCGCCGAACTTGGAGCCGGATGACGTCATCACGCAAATTCCAGGTCTGCCTTCCGCTGAGTCCATTCTCGATAAATACATACAGGCATCCGGAGGGGCCCAGCGCCTGGCCGCACTCACCAGTTATGCCGCGACCGGCACCAGCGTCGGATTCGGAGGCTTCGGCGGCGGAGGCGCGGTTGAGATTGTCGCCAAGGCTCCGGACAAGCGCTCCATGATTATTTTGT
Source organism: Candidatus Sulfopaludibacter sp. SbA3 (assembly GCA_945861255.1). Classification (GTDB taxonomy): domain Bacteria; phylum Acidobacteriota; class Terriglobia; order Bryobacterales; family Bryobacteraceae; genus Palsa-187. The sequence goes on along the minus strand of CAMAUG010000220.1, from coordinate 4,436 downwards.
TTAAGGCGGAGACCGGCCGTGGAGATCAGATCCGGGCTTACGACGGACGCACGGGCTGGCTCAGAACACCGCTGAATGTAATAGGGGAGTTTCAGTTAAGCGGGGGTGATCTGGATGGCGCCCGCGTGGACGCGCAGCTAACCTTTCCGGGGCAGATTAAGCAGATTCTTACGAATTGGAAGAGCGCTCCGCCAACCACGATCACCGATCTTCCCGCGCCCTCGAGCCAGTCTTCCCTACAGCAGGACCTGACGTCGGGGCAAGATCACATCGTGGATGTTGTCCAAGGAACCGGGCCGAGGGGGCTGCTGGTGACGTTGTACTTCGATAGGCAGACCAGCCTGCTGTTGCGTGAGGTGCGCTATAGCAATTCACCGATCGGCCGCATCCCCACGCAGATCGACTTCGCCGATTATCGCGATGTGAACGGAATCAAGTTACCATTCCGCATCACCTATGCATGGGTGGACGGCCGCGATTCAATTGTGTTGGACCAGATCAGGACGAACGTCCCGATCGACGAGGCGAAGTTCGGCAAACCAGCCCCGCTAAAGAAAGCCCCGTGAACTGTCGGCGGGAAAGCTGCGTTGAGTATGTGTGCCATGTTGCTTAAGTTGAGTGAAGAATGGGAAGGAGAATCCAGATGAGAAGCCGAGTTGTTGTGTTCGTGGGTGCCGGTCTGCTTCTAGCCGCGGTTTCGGCTTGGGCCCACCACGCATTTGCCGCGGAGTTTGACGCGAAAAAGCCGGTCCATTTGACCGGCGTGGTCACCAAGTTGGAATTGGTCAATCCCCACGCATGGATCTACATCGACGTGAAAGACGCCAGTGGCCAGGTATCCTCGTGGGCGGTCGAAGCGGGTGCTTCCCCGAATATCATGATGCGGCGCGGGTTTACGAAAGCTTCTCTGCCCGCCGGCAGCGAAGTCATTGTCGATGGCTACCGGGCCAAGGACGGGTCGCTCAAGGCAAGTGGTAGTAACCTGACGTACGCCGATGGTCGGACGGTGTTTATCGGCTCGACGGGCGCCGAGGGGCCGCCGCCCAGCGCGGACAAGAAATAGACCTGGCTGATCATACGCCGCGGGTGGGGCTGCCAGGAGACGTGCGGCTTCGGAGCGCCACCTAGGAGACCAGCGGCCAAGCATGGGCTTGTGCCGGTGGGTTGTCTCAGTCCAGCCTCGGAGCACAAGGCGGGTTTCGCGCGGCACTCCGGCGCCTGCCCTGCCGGTGGCCTTCAGCGGCGTGCGGCTCGGGGTTTGTATTGCGACGCCGCACGTGCAACACTGGTATTGCTGGTATTGAAGGGAACAAAACGCTCTCGGGAGCGTCTAACTTGCTGTGAAGTACTGGGCTTACTTCGCCGCCAAATTCGCCGCTGCTGGGCTCTTCCTGTGGGGATCCCTTAGCGTTGTGCTGAGAATCGCCCCAACTCCGGCTACTTTCATGGGGGTCAAGCCGAAGAACCCCTTCGCCGTCGATCTGGGATTCACGTTCCTGATGCTGGCCTTTTGGTTGTTCGCGGCCGGCGTGATCTGGGCGGTTGTCTGGGATCAGCGATACCGCTGCCGCACCTGTGTGCGCAGGCTGCGGATGCCAATTCACAAGGGGTCGTGGAAGAGCGTGCTACTGGGCGCGCCCAGCACCGAATACATCTGCATCTACGGCCACGGCACTTTGGACGTCCCCGAGCTGCAAATCACGGGCCATCGGAATCCGGATTGGAAACCGCACGGCGAAGATATTTGGAAAGAGTTGTACTCCGCCGAAGAGACCAACAAGTGATGAGGACGACTGTCCGTGGCCATTAAGTTTCAAGCGCCTCGCCGCGCCCTGGTGGTGAGGTTCTTGATGAACCCCTGGGGACGCGCGTTCCTCATCAGCTTCACTTTGCTGGGCGCGCTCAGCGTGGGCACATTCACGTATTTCTACATGAAGTACGCCCGCGTCATTGAAGAGAAGCTGCGGCGCGGCCCGTTCGCCAACACGTCATTGCTGTACGCCTCGCCGCGGCCCGTGATGGCCGGGGATGCCACGCAGCCCACCGAAATCGCGGACTATCTGCGGCGCGTGGGTTATTCCGAATCGAACGCCAACCGGCTCGGCTGGTATCATTTGCGGCCCGATGCCATTGAGATCAATCCGGGTCCGGAGGCCTATGACCGCGAAGGCGCGGTGATCAAGATCGACGACGGACACGTCTCCCAGATCATCTCCCTGGGTGACCAGACCGAGCGGACCATCTACAACCTGGAGCCGGAACTGATCACGAACTTGTTCGATCAGAAACGCGAAAAACGCCGTTTGGTGCGCTTCGCGGACATCCCCAAGGTCATGGTGAACGCGGCGCTCTCGGCGGAAGACAAGCACTTTTTTTCGCACGCGGGGTTCGATCCCGTGGGGATCGCGCGCGCCATCATGGTGGACATTCGCGACCGCAAGGGCACGCAGGGCGCGTCCACGCTGACCCAGCAGCTGGCGCGCACGCTGTGGCTGGGTCCGGAGCGCGGATGGCGGCGCAAGGTGCCGGAGACGCTCATCACCCTGCATCTGGAGCAGCAGCTCAGCAAGGAACAGATTTTCGAGGACTACGCCAATGCAATCTATTTAGGCCATCACGGTAGTTTCAGCATTCACGGTTTCGGCGAGGCGGCCGGAGTGTACTTGGGCAAAGATCTTGACGACGTCACCGCGGCCGACGCCGCACTGCTGGCCGGCTTGATCCAATCGCCTATCGGACGCAATCCGTTCCGCAATCCCGACCGCGCGCGGACGCGCCGCAACCTGGTTCTGAACGCCATGCGCGAGAACGGCTACTTGACGCAAAAAGAGTATGAAGACGCCGCCGCCGCGCCGTTGAACGTCCAGCGGGAAGCCGCTGAATCGAGCGACGCCCCTTATTTCGTCGATCTGGTGAACGACGCGCTGCAGAATAAGTTTCAATACGATTTTCAGAATAACTCCTATCGCGTCTACACCACGCTTGACATGAATTTGCAACGGGATGCCGTGGAGGCGGTTCGTATCGGCATCGAAGAAACCGACAAGCAATGGAAGCGGCGCTCCAAGAAATACGGGACGAACGAATTTCCGTTGGCGCAGGTGGCGCTGGTGGCGCTTGATGCGGAGACCGGTGAAGTGAAGGCGTTGGTGGGCGGGCGCAGCTATGGAATCAGCCAGCTGGATCACGCCGTTGCCAAGCGGCAGCCGGGATCGTCGTTCAAACCATTCGTCTATACGGCCGCGTTGGCTACGGCGGTGGAAGATGGCGCCACGGTGCTGACCCCGGCCACTACCGTGGTGGATGAACCGAGTACGTTTGCCTTCGACGATAAGACGTATGAGCCGGCGAACTTCAAGAACGAATATCACGGCACGGTTACGCTACGCGAGGCGCTGGCGCATTCCATGAATATTCCGGCGGTGAAAGTCGGGGAGATGGTGGGCTTTGACAAGGTGGCGGAAATCGCGCACGCCGCCGGCTTGAACATCGACATCAAGCCGACGCCTGCGATTGCATTGGGAGCCTACGAAGTCACACCGCTGGAGATCGCCAGCGCCTACACCATCTTTCCGGGTGGCGGAATGCTTTCCAAGCCTGGCTTCATCAGTTCCATCCGGAACCAGGAGGGCTCACGGATTTTCGAAGCGACGCCAGAGAAGGTAGCCGCCATCGATCCCCGTGTCGCCTACTTGATGGTTAGCATGTTGCAGGAAGTGATCCGTTCGGGAACCGCGGCTGGCGTCCGCGGCCGCGGATTCCTGCTGCCGGCGGCTGGGAAGACCGGCACGTCGCGCGATGGATGGTTTGCGGGGTTCACGTCCAAGATCATTTGCGTAGTGTGGGTGGGGTTCGACGACAATCGCGACTTCAAGCTGGAGGGCGCCCGCAGCGCTCTGCCGATCTGGACCGAATTCATGAAGCGGGCGCACCAGCATCGTGAGTACCGCAATGTGCATGAGTTCGAGGCTCCCGAGGGAGTGCTGACTACCGACGTGGATTCCACGAGTGGTCTGCTGGCCACTGTAAATTGCCCTAAAGTTCATAGCGAGGTCTTCATCGCCGGAACGCAGCCGGTGGAATTGTGCAAGCTGCATGGCGGCGCGGCGCGCACCCAGATCGCCAGTTGGGAGCCGTCCGCCGCGGACGACGCCGGGAAGGCTCCCGCGCTGGCGGCAGCCCAGCCCGTCAAGCCCCCCGTACGCAGTATTCCCATAGCGCCCGCCCCCGCGCTTCAACCAACGCCGCCCCCGGCAAGCCGCGGATTCTTTGGCCGCTTGCGGGGTCTTTTCCGGCGCTGACCAGCGCGCCAGACCGTTCCTGGACCACTCTCGCCACGAAGGCGTGCGAGCGACCGCACCCAGCTGGGGGCAAATGGAATCATGAAAATGAAGTCAGATGTTCCAGCACCTTAATGGACTAAGCAGCGGAATCGC
>CAMAUG010000219.1 GCA_945861255.1 Candidatus Sulfopaludibacter sp. SbA3 | reverse complement strand
CGCGCCGCGCTTTACGGCCAACGCCGCGCTGACGGTCGCCGACTGGCGCGGTTGGAGCGGATCGTTAAGAATGCGCGCGATCAATCACTACCGCCTGGATAGCTTCGATCCCGGTATCCTCGCCCTGGGCCACACGGTATTCGACGTAGGAGTCACGCGCCGCATCAATCACCGGATGGACGTGAACTTCGGCGTGGAGAACGCGCTGAGCAGGTCCTATTGGGAGACGCAGAACTACTTTGAGTCGCGCGCTTCGGCGATGGCGCCGGCGGTCTGGCGCATCCACGCGACGCCCGCGTTTCCGTTGACGGCGGTGGTGGGAATCACGCTGCGGTTCGGCGGGAAATAGAGCGCTTACGGTGCCCCCGCGATGGCCGCCGGCGATCCGCGATCCCACACACTTGCAACCCACTTGCAGAGCTTAGTTGAATCCCGCATGCAATAGGGTCATACTGTAGTTGGAATGCAACTCCGTGGCAACAAGCAGGTATACCGCCCGCATATCGCCGAGCGGAATTTGACGACTCTCAAGCGCGGTGAATCCGGTACGCTGGACCGCATCGATTTACCGGAAGACGACGCCCGGCGCCTGATGGAAATGGGATTTCTGCCCGGCCATGCGGTGACGTCGGCGAATGCGGCGCCCGGCGGAGATCCGCGCGTGTTCCGCGTGGACGGTTCCGAAGTGGCGTTGCGGCGCGAAACCGCCAGACATCTGATCCTTCGATAGAGATCCTTATGGACGATTGCCACGGTGCATCCACGGCCACGGCGCCGCCCCCGGCGGGCGTGGCCGCGCGCCAGCACATCGTCGCCATTGTGGGCCCGCCCAACTCGGGCAAGTCCACGTTGTTTAACCGCCTGACGGGATTGCGGCAAAAAGTCGCGAACTTCCCGGGGGTGACGGTGGAGCACCGCATGGGTCGCGTGCGGCTGGAGCATCATCGCGAGGTCTACGTGGTGGATCTGCCGGGCGTCTACAGCCTGCAGCCCCGTACGGAAGACGAACGTGTGACGCACGACGTGCTCACCGGACAGATGGAGAGCCTCCCGCGGCCGGACGCGGTGATGCTGATTCTGGATTCCACCAATCTGAGCCGCCACCTGGCGCTGGCCGCGCCCGTCCTCAGTCTGGGATTGCCCACGCTGGTGATCCTCAACATGGCCGACGATCTGGACCGCCGGGGCGGCGAGATCAATGCGGCCGAGCTGTCGCGGCAACTCAGTTCGCCGGTGGCACTGATCAGCGCTTCGAAGAACACAGGCATCGACAAGGTTCTCGATTTCTTATCGGGGGCGACGCTCACACAGGCTCCGAAAGCTCCGCTGATGCAACTGCCGGTGATTCAAGACGTGCCCAAGTGCCGGGATTGGGCCGCCAACTTGAGCCGCCGCACGGAGTACCGGGCTCCCGCGCCGCCCATGTGGACGCGCCGCTTGGACGCCATTTTTCTGCACCCCGTGGTGGGACCGCTGGTGTTCCTGGCGGTGGTGATCGGCGTGTTCCAAACCATCTTCACGGGCGCGCGGCCCCTGATGGACGCCGTGCAGGCGGCCATCGAGACCTCCGGCCAGTGGATGGAGGCGGCGCTACCGGAGAGCGCGTTGCGCTCTCTACTGGTGGACGGCATCTGGACCGGCGTGGGTTCCGTCATCGTGTTCCTGCCGCAGATCCTGCTGCTGTTCCTGTTCATCGGGATTCTGGAAGATTCCGGATACCTGGCGCGCGCGGCGCTGATTGCCGACCGCACCATGGCCAAGATCGGCCTGCAGGGCAAGAGCTTCATTCCTTTACTATCGGCGTACGCATGCGCAGTGCCCGCGATCATGGCGACGCGCACCATTGAAAACAAACGCGACCGTATCGCCACCATCCTGATCGCTCCATTCATGACGTGTTCGGCCCGGCTGCCGGTGTACACGCTGGTGATCGCCGCGTTCATTCCGGAAAAGCCGCTGCTTGGCATCTTCTTCGGCACGCGCGCGGCAGCGCTGCTGGGGCTCTACGCGCTGGGATTCCTGGCGGCGATTTTCACTGCCGGCATCTTAAAATCCACCGTATTGAAGAGCGCACGAGCGCCGTTCATGCTGGAAATGCCGCCGTACCGCTGGCCCACACTGCGATCGTTGCTGCTGCGCCTGCTGGACCGCTCGAAGGTTTTCCTGCGCCGTGCGGGAACGGTGATTCTGGCGGTTGCAATCGTGCTGTGGTTCCTTTCCAGCTTCCCGCTGAAGGATGGCAAAGCTCCGGAAATTAGCCAGAGCTTCGCCGGGACCATCGGCCACGCGGTGGAGCCGGTGCTGCAGCCGTTGGGATTCAACTGGAAGATCGGCATCGGTTTGATCACTTCCTTCGCCGCGCGCGAAGTGATCGTCGGCACGCTGGGCACCATCTACGCCGTGGAGGGCACATCGGAATCCATCGGATTGCAGGAGGCCTTGCGCCACGAGCTTACGCCGGGGGGCGCGGCCGCGCTGCTGATCTTCTTCGCGTTCGCCATGCAGTGCATGTCCACCATCGCCGTGGTCCGCCGCGAAACCGGGGGATGGCGCTGGCCCATTGTGCAATTCACGTACATGACCTTATTCGCATACGGGTTTGCGTTCCTAGCCTACCGCATCGTAAATTAGGGACAGTAACCCCTTCCCCCCACTTTCATCGTGCGAAACGTCATCATTCTGGGCTCTGGCTGCGCCGGAAGTACAGCCGCTATTTATGCAGCGAGGGCCGGCCTCAATCCTCTGGTCGTTGTGGGCCATGAACCCGGCGGACAGCTTTTCCTGACCACGGAGGTGGAAAACTTCCCTGGCTTTCCCGAAGGCATCCAGGGCCCCGATCTGGTTCTCAACATACAGAAACAGGCCGAACGCTTCGGCGCCGAGTACCTCTACGGCGGCGTGCAGGAAGCCGATCTTTCCAAGCGCCCCTTCCGCGTGAGTATCGACGGCAACTGGCAGGAGTGCCGCACGCTGATCATCGCCACCGGCGCATCGGCGCGCTGGCTGGGGTTGCCGAACGAACAAAAGCTGATCGGCCACGGCGTCAGTTCCTGCGCCACCTGCGACGGCGCGTTCTACCGCGATCAAAAAGTGATGGTCGTCGGCGGCGGCGATTCCGCGATGGAGGAAGCCACGTTCCTGACGCGCTTCGCCAGTGAAGTCACGCTGGTACACCGGCGCGAGGAGTTCCGCGCGTCCAAGATCATGCTGGACCGCGCGCGCGCCAATCCGAAGATCAAATTCCTGCTGAACGCAACCGTCGATGACGTCTACGATGTCTCTCAGAATATGGTCACGGGCGTGAAGCTGCGCAACCTGATGACTGGTGAAACGTGGGATCAAGAGGTTGCCGGTTTCTTCCTGGCCATCGGACACATTCCCAATACCAAACCTTTCGTGGGGCAGATCGATCTGGACCCCGACGGCTATATTCTTTCCAAAGGCGGGGCGCGCACGAAGATCCCGGGAGTTTTCCACGCCGGCGACGTGCAGGATCGCATCTACCGCCAGGCCATCACCGCGGCGGGCGCGGGCTGCATGGCGGCGATGGAGGCGGAGAAATTTTTGGAGCACGAGGGGCACTGAAGTTCGAAGAGGCCGCGCTCGCGCGGCGAAACGGAAGCAGGGTGGCGCTCTTCGAGCACCGCATCACTTGCCGCATCCGGCTAGACTACCGGGGATTCAGATTCAACTGTTCGCGCACGGCGGCCACGGGCAGATCTTTCCAATACCGCGCCAGATTGTCAGAAGTGGCAAAGGAGCGCGGCTCCATGCGGTCAATGTACAGGCACCCGTTCAAGTGGTCGATTTCATGTTGCAGAATCCGCGCGAACCAGCCGCGCGCCTCAATCCGCCGAGGCTGCGCGTTTTCGTCCAGGTATTCCACGGTCACGCCGAGCGAACGCCGCACCAACGCACCAAATCCGCTGACGCTCAGACAACCTTCATAGAACTCGGCGGTATCTTCGGAGAAAAGCAAGATGCGTGGATTGAACAGGGCGAAGAATGGGACTTCCCGGCGCTCCCTTTCGGCGATTTGCTCCGGCGTGGCGGCGCGTAGATTCTCGGCGCGATCTTCGATTACAGCAAGCTGAATGGAAAGACCAATCTGGGGCGCGGCCAGCCCCACACCGGGGGCGTCCCGCATGGTGTCCTTCATCCAGCCGACCAGCTGCCGGATCGCTGGAGAGTCGATTTCTTCCGGCGTCAGGTCGCATGCAATCTTACGCAATACCGGATCGCCTGCCTGCACAATTTTCAACCGGGAGCCGTCGAGCGGCGCGCCCTGCGGAAGTGCCCGCGCCGGCCCGCTCACGTCGCTGCCTCGCTGGGCATCTCCTCAGCTGCCGTGTTGGGGTCGGCCGAGCGATCGCCGCTGTCAGCATTCGGTGCGCCCTTGTCCTCGTGGTAATCCTGTTCCGTGTTGACCGCCCAGATATTGGACTTATCGTGCCGTCCGGCGATGATGTTATCCACGGCGGTCATGGCGGTGAGCATGGAATGGTCCTGGTTGTTGTACTTGTGCATGCCGTTCCTGCCCACCAGGAAGAGGTTTTCGAACCGATCGACGTAGTCCTGCAATTCCGGAAACCGGCTGTAGGCTCCAAAATACGCCGGATAAGTTTTGGGCTGGCGCACCACCACGGCGTCGAGCACTTCCTTCTTGGAAATAACGCCGATTCGTTCCATCTCTTCCACCGCCAGCGCGATCATTCCGGCGTCCGGCAATTTCCATATGTCGTCGGTGTCATAGCAGAAATACTCTAACCCCAGCCACACCGTGTTGGGATCCGCCACCAGATAGGGGCTCCAGTTGTTGAAGATCTGCATGCGCCCTACCAGCACGTCCGGTTCCTGAATGTAGATCCAGTTGTCCTTGAGCAGCCCGCGTCCGTTGGGGGTCTCATCGGTGAGTTGCAGCCGGTTCAGCAGCACGCCCACCGTGATGAAATAGCGGTAGATGAGACCCTCGCTCACCTCTTTGACGGAGGCGGGCACTTCGCAATCCAGCGCGCGCACCAGTTCCCGCATGGGCATGGTGGAAAAGGCATGGCTGCACTCAAACAAACGCCGCTCGCCGGCTTCATTCACTGCTTCCACGCCTTTTACGCGAGTGCCTTCGGTGATAATGCCGCTTACCGTCCACCCCATCAACACTTCTCCGCCCCGGGCGCGGATGTCTTCCGTCACAAACTCCCACAGTTGACCCGGACCGAGTTTCGGATAAAGGAACTTCTCGATCAAAGACGTCTCCGTCGCCTTCTGCTGGAGACCCTTGCTGCCGCCCAGCACCTTCTTCGCAATGTGCAGCAGCGCCTTCGCGATGGAAAGTCCCTTGATCCGTTGCGCGCCCCATTCGGCGCTGATTTGCTCGCACGGTACGCCCCAGACTTTTTCCGTGTACGATTTGAAAAAGGTCAGGTAGAGCTGCTTGCCGAAGCGATTGATCAGAAAGTCCTCGAGCGACCGCTCGGGCTTGATCTGCTTTAGCAGGCTGGCGGTGTAGCTGACACCGATCTTCACGGTGCGCGGGATGCCCAGGTTGCGCAACGTTTGCGCGCTGAGCGAAATCGGGTAGTCGAAAAACTTGCGCAAAAAATAGATCCGCGACTTGCGGTTGCGGATCAGCATCACGCGGTCGCCGGTGGGCGTGCCATGGCCGCCCGTCGATAGCGCCCTGGTCTTGTTCTGATAGGAGATGTATTCGGTGGCGTCCGCGGTGGCCTCCGGAGGCATTACTTCCAGCCACCAATTCATCACGCGGTCCGACTTCGAGAAAAAGCGGTGGCCTCCGATGTCCATCCGGTTGCCCTTGTATTTGACGGTTCGGGATATGCCGCCGATTTCCTGGCTTTGCTCCAGGACGATGGGGTGAATTCCGGTCCTTCGAAGCAGCTCAAGCGCGGCGGTAAGGCCTGCCGGGCCTGCGCCGATGATGACCGCAATCTGGCCCTTTCGATCGCCGGGCACTACTTCTCCCAGGCGTGCGGCTGAGGGCCCTGGTCACGGTCCTCCACGCGATCATAGAGATGCGAGTCGAATGTCGTCCCCAGCGCTTGGTTATACAGGCTGGTCAATCCCAGCCCTGCCCGCAGGTCTTCGTCGAAGGCGTGCAGCGCCTTGAGGTGCGTGGCCAGCGCAGGCACTTCCTTACCGGAGGGCGCGCGCAGGAACATTTGGTATCCGCCGTGAACCAGCGTGGCGATCTCACCGCCCACCAAGACGCCGGCCTTGCCCACGCCGACTTTGCCATCGCCCAGGTCTTGCACCTGCGCTCCGCACTCCTTACGAGTGATTGTGGCGCGGCCACCGGGTTCCCTGGTGGCCGTGAGGCCACGCTGCGAAAGCCCGCCGAGGCGCTCTTCGAACGTAGGCACATGCTGCTTTTCGTGACGAAAAAACATAGAACTCTTATTATATGTCGTCCATTGCAAGCGATTCCGTTAGAGGGGCGTGTGGGGTGTGCGACCCACAAGGTGTGATCCGGCAGTTTTCTTTTTTTGCAGGTATAATCCTAACGTATACATACGTTAGGATAGGAGGCGCCCATTGCCTGAGTCCCTTGCCGCCCTCGAACAAAAACGCTCCAGCATTCTCATGCAGATC
>CAMAUG010000218.1 GCA_945861255.1 Candidatus Sulfopaludibacter sp. SbA3 | reverse complement strand
GCTTCATTTACACCTTGGGCTGCGGCTGTTCGCGCTCGCATCATTGATGTCGATCGGGCTGTCGACGATGCTGTGGACGGTCTTCGCGCCGGTGGAGGGATACGCGCAGGCACAAGAAAGCCGGACGCTCGGCGTGGTGACGAAGTTTGACGCTGAAACGCGCCAGATGACCGTCAAGACGGATAAGGGCGACGAGGTGCAGGTTTCCCTGGACCCGCGCGCGACGTTCAGGCGGGTGGCTCCGGGTGAAACCAATCTGGCCAACGCTTCGGCAATCGCGATTTCCGACGTTCACGCGGGTGACCGTGTGTTGGCGCGTGGGCGCCCGGCGGCCGAAGCAGGCACGCTGAACGCGCTACAGGTGATCGTGATGTCGCAAGCCGACATCGCCAACAAGCAGGCGCGGGAACATGCGGATTGGGACCGGCGCGGTGTAACAGGAACAGTGACGGAAGTGGCGGCGGATCATGTGGCCATCCGGATTCGGACGCTGGCCGGGACGGAGACCATGGCGATCACGCCGGCCACGGATGCCGTGATTAGGCGTTACGCGCCCGACTCCGTCAAATTCGAACAGGCGCAGGCGTCGAAGCTCAGCGAGATCAAAGTGGGCGATCAGGTTCGCGCGCGTGGAGACAAGGCCGCTGATAATTCAAAGATGACGGCGGAAGAGATTGTGTCTGGAGCGTTCCGGACCATCGCAGGCGTTATTGTTTCCGTGGATGCAGGCGGGAATTCGATTCGCGTCAACGATCTGCAAACCAAGAAACAGATGACGGTGAAAGTATCCGCCGATTCGTCACTGAAAAAACTGGACGCGCAGTTCGCGATGATGATCGCGATGCGCTTGCGCGGCCGCCCGGACGCGGCGGGGTTGAATGGCGGGCGCGGCGGGTTCGCTGGCGCCGGCGGCGGTCCGGGTGGACCCGGCGGAGCGACCCCGGCGGGCGCCGGGCCTCCGAACGCCGACGGCCGGGGCGGAATGAGCGGCCGGAGTGGAGAGGGCCGTGGTGGTTTCAGCGGTTCGGGTGCACCTGGAAGCGAAGGCCGCGGCGGTCCAGGTGCGCCCGGAGGTGAAGGCCGAGCGGGTTTCAGCGGGCGTGGTCCGGGTGGATTTGGCGGCGGCCGGGGTGGGCCCGGCGGCGATTTGCAGGCGGCCATCGATCGCACGCCTTCCATCACGCTGGCCGAGCTAAAGACGGGGGATGCGATTGTGGTTTCCAGCACCGTCGGCGCGAGCACCGATCAGGTAACGGCGATCACCCTGGTGGCGGGAGTGGAGCCGATCCTGACCAGGCCGGGTTCGGGCGAGATGTCTCTGGGCGAGTGGAACATGGGCGGCGACCTGGGTGGGCTCGGCGGTTTCGGACAATAAAAGAGAGAGGGAGAAGGGGGCGGGCTGGTTCGTCCCTGGTTTTCGTTTTCATGAAGATTCGACGGATGCTGATGGTGTGCGCGGGCGCTCTGATGGTTGCATCGGCGTTGATCGCACAGAACGTGGCTAACTTGCGCGGACAGGTAACCGACCCTTCCGGCGCGGCGATTCCGGCGGCCGTGGTCACCATGACCGGCGCCAATGCCGCGGTGCGCACGGCCGAAACCAATGCGCAGGGCGTGTATACGCTCAGCGGCCTGACGCCCGGCGCCTACACGGTGCGCATCGCGGCCACCGGGTTCAATTTGTATGAACGCACCGAACTCACGGTAGAGGGCGGACGGCTGGTGACGGTCGATGTGCGCTTGTCGCTGGCAACGGATCGCCAAGAGGTCACGGTGACGGACACAATTCAAGTGGAAATCGATCCGTCCAAGAACGCGAGTGCAACGGTATTACAAGGCGACGACCTGGACATGCTGTCCGACGATCCCAACGATTTGCAGGCGGATTTGGAGGCGCTGGCCGGACCGTCGGTGGGTCCTAGCGGCGGACAGATTTTCGTCGATGGATTCAGTAACGGCCAGCTACCGCCCAAGAGCTCGATTCGCGAGATTCGCGTGAACTCGAATCCCTTCGCCGCCGAGTTCGACCGCGTTGGTTTCGGACGCGTGGAGATCCTCACGCGCCCCGGCACCGACCGTCTGCGCGGCACGGCTTTCTATGAAGCCGATACCGGCAAGTTCGACGCGCGCAACCCGTACGCCACACAGAAGCCGGGCTTCCTGACGCAGAATATGTACGTCAACCTGGGCGGATCCCTCAACAAGAAGACTTCCTTCTTCGTGGATTTCAACCGCAGGCACCAGGACGATCAGGCGCTGGTACGCGCCACTCTGTTGGACTCGAATTTTCTACCAGCGCCGTTCATCCAGAACATCGCGACGCCTACGACGCGCATTTCCTTTAGTCCGCGCATTGATTACCAGCTCTCCACCAATCACACGCTGCAACTCCGCTACGGCTGGACCGGACGGGAGCAGCCCGTCAACGGCGTCGGCGGTTTCAGTCTGGGGACACAGGCGACGGGAAACACGAATACCGACCATTCCATCCAGTTGACGGAAACGTGGGTGGTGAACACAACCACCATTAACGAATCGCGATTCCAGTACACGCGCTCCGATTTTGAGAGCAGCGGGGCGAGCGTGCAACCAACCATCAGCACCGCCGGTGCTTTCGTGGGCGGGGCGCCAGGCGCCGGGAGTTACCTGGAACGCGAGAACAACTACGAATTCCAGAACTATTCGACCATGACGCGCGGAGCGCATCTGCTGAAATTCGGCGCGCGCGTACGCGGCAGGCTTCTGAGCTCCAGCACCAATCAGAACTTCAACGGGCAGTTCGCGTATGCCTCGCTCAACGCTTACGCGGTCACGGCGGCCGGTCTGGCGCAGGGTTTGAGCATGGCGCAAATCCTAGCGGCGGGAGGCGGTGCGTTCCAGTACCGCATTACCACGGGAGTGCCGGTGGCGGAAGTCGGGCAAGTGGATATCGCTCCTTTCATTCAGGATGATTGGAAGATTCTGCCGTCCTTGACGCTCAGCGCGGGGTTACGGTACGAAACCCAGAACAACATCAGCAATTACACAAATCTGGCGCCGCGCGTGGGCATCGCCTGGGGCATCGGCGGTGCGCAAGGCCGTCTGCGGCAGCCCAAGACCGTGCTGCGGGCCGGGTGGGGAATTTTTTACGACCGCTTCAACCGCGGTCAGGTGCTGAATACGCAGCGCTATAACGGAGTGAACCAGTTGCAGTACGTGGTTCAAAATCCGAAGTTCGCCTGCATCCTCTCCAATGTCTGTAGCGGTCCGATTCCCACGCCCGCCAAATTGGGCGCCACCACACCGGTGACCACGTTCAATATCGACCCGAATGTGGTCGCGCCGCGTATTCTGCAATCCGCTGTGAGCATAGAGCGCCAATTGCCCAAGAATATTACGCTGAGTGTGAATTATACGAATTCGCGCGGCCTGCACCAGTATCGGACGCGCAACTTGAACGCTCCTTTGCCGGGCACGTTCGTGGCGGGTACGCCCATCTATCCACTCGGCAACATCAATCCTTTCAATCAATATGAATCGAGCGGCCTGTTCAAGCAGAACCAGTTGATGACCAATGTCAGTGCGCGTTTGAACTCGAAGTACACACTATTCGGTTTCTACGCGTTTGGCTATGCGCGGTCAAACACGGATGGTATCGGAACGTTCCCGGCCGACCCGTATGACCTTTCCACGGAGTGGTCGCGAGCGCAGTTCGATATCCGCCACCGTTTTCTGATCGGCGGGAATCTGGCCGCGCCGTTCGGGTTGCGCGTGGCGCCGTTCGTAAACTATGCTTCGGCCGGGCCTTTCAACATCACCGTCGGCCAGGATCAAAATGGCGACACGCTGACCACCGACCGGCCCACCTACGCATCCGTCGCGAGTATCGCCGCCAGCAGCGCCGCAGTGGCGGCGGGGCAACGGCCGTGGGTATATTCGACGCCGTTCGGCATGCTGAACTCCGAACCGGCCGCGGACGAACAGATCATCGCCCGCAATCTGGGAAACGCCTTTGCCAATTTCAACATCAACCTGCGCTTGAGCCGCACATTTGGCTTCGGTGAGCCGCGCGGCGGCGCCGCGGCGGCGGGTGCGCGCGGAGGCGGAGCGATAGCCCCCGGCTTCGGCGGCGGCGGTGGGCGAGGTGGTCCCGGCGGCGGTTTCGGAGGACCCGGCGGAGGACCTGGCGGCATGTTCGGCGGCGGTGGAGCCACAGGACGCTACCAACTCACCTTCAGTATTGAAGCCCGCAATTTGCTGAACACCGTCAACCCCGGCATGCCTGTGGGTGTGCTGACTGCTTCGCAGTTCGGACAAGCGCAAGGATTGTCAGGCGGCTTCGGCGGCGGTCCCGGGTTCTTCGGTGGCGGTGCGTCGCAGACGGCCAACCGCAGATTGCAGCTCCAGATGCGATTTACTTTCTGAGGCCGCTCCGGCGCGTACGGCGCTACCAGGCAGCACTATGGGGAAGGTGACCCCTTCCCGCCGCGGCAAGGGATCCGGCGCCCGTACAGCGCGCGACGGGGCAGCATGGGGCCTGCGTTAGTTGTTATAGGATCTAATAAGTTCTGAAGAGGTGCGTCAATGAAGAATCACGGGACCAGAGCCGGCATCGCGCTCGCCATTGTTTTCTGCTTGAACGGTGCGGGGGCGTTCGCTCAGAATACTCCAGACACGGTCGACGGCCATTTGACAGCGGCCAAGACTGCCGCAGCATTCGACTTCACCGGCACACTGGCCCGCTTGTGCGTTGCGCCTCCGATGGTCACCGGAATTCGGGACGTAGCGCCGGGTCCCGCGCCTGCGCGTGACACATGGTTCATCGAGCCGGCCAAGGTTTTCGACAACCTCTACTTCGTCGGCTCAAAGATTCACTCTGCTTGGGCGTTGACGACGAGCGAGGGTATCATCCTCATCGATACTCTGTATACGTATAACTCAGAGGAGGAGATCGTCGGTGGCTTGAAGAAACTCGGCCTCAATCCCGCAATGGTCAAGTATGTCATCATCAGCCACGCGCATGGCGATCATGTGGGCGGAGCAAAGTTGATGCAGGACCGCTTCGGCTCCCATATCGTCATGGGCGCGCCCGATTGGGATTCCATCGAAAAATCCGCCAACGGGTACCCGCAAGGAAAGCCAAAGCGCGACATCGTCGCCGACGACGGCCAAAAGATTACGCTTGGGGACACGGCGGTGACCATCGTCACAACTCCGGGCCATACGCCGGGGACCTTGTCAGTGCTCTTCACGGTGAAGGACAACGGCAAGCCGGTCAACGTAGCGTATTCGGGGGGCACGGCGTTCAACTTTCCCAGCACGGTTCCCAACTTCGATACTTACATCAAGTCTCAAAGCAAGATGGCTCAGGCCGCAGCGGCGGCGAACGCCACCATCCTGATGTCGAACCACACGGAATTCGATTCCGCGATTCCGAAGATCAAGATGCTCGCCCTGCGTAAACGCGGCGAACCGCATACGTTCGACGTCGGGAAGCAGGCCGTGGCGCGCTATTTCACGGTCACCGGGGAATGCGCACAAGCGGCGCGGCTCAAGCTGATGCCGGCGCCGAAATAACTTCGCGCCCGGCCGCCACCCGGTAGCCTGCTTTTGGCGGAACCCCGACTATCGCAGGAAGCGGCGGACCTCCATTCATCCCGCCCAGCGCTCTGGGCGCCGGGCTGCGGGGCCGCGAGCCGGTTCACGATTGGGGCGTTTTCCGGCCGCTATCCGCCGTTTCATGCGCGCGCTATACTAAAGCCGCAGCCGGAGAGTTGTCAGCCATCACCGGAGGAGATCGGGAGGCGAGGAATGGGCATTCGACGAGTCGTATATTTCAGCGCAGTGGCAATTGCTGCGCTGGGACCAGTGTCAGCCGTGGGTCAAGTCGCGGCGAAAAAGACAGCCGCAGCCAAGAATACGGCCGCAGCGAATACAGCCGCAGCCAAGAATGCAGCCGCAATCAAGGCGTGGAGGCTGGATAGCCGCACGGGGCTGACGGGAACGTGGGTGAACAATAGCGCGACTCCGTTGGAGCGGCCCGAACAATTGAAAGGCCGGCAGTCCTTGACCGACGCCGAGGTGGAGGATATGAAGCGCCGGGCGGATCGCATCTTCAAGAACGGGCACAGCGATTTCGCGGCCGGCGACGCCATCTTTCTGGCTACGCTGGCCGATGTTGAGCGCTACAGGAATCCGAATGCAACGGATGATTCCGCGGGCATGGCCCCATGGGAGTTCGACAACCGGACTTCGCTCATCACCGATCCCCCCGATGGGCGACTGCCCCCCTACACGCCGGAGGGAGCACGGAGGCGCGATGCGGCGGCAGCAGCGGCGTTGATCCGGAAGCCCCCTGCGGGCCCCGAAGAATTGACCCCCATGCAGCGCTGCATCACCTGGGGCGTGCCCATGATTCGTCCCAGCTCCTACACTCGCTACTTCCAGATCACGGAGACTCCCGATTTCGCGATCATCGTCATGGAATCGATTCATGATGCCCGCATCATTCCGCTGGACGGGCGTCCACACCTTCCGGCGAATGTCCGAACGTGGAACGGGGATTCGGTTGGACGTTATGAGGGTGACACTCTAGTGGTTGATACCACGAACTTTTCTCCGAAGGCGAACTTCCTGGGAGCCGCCGGGAACCTTCATTTGGTGGAACGCAT
>CAMAUG010000217.1 GCA_945861255.1 Candidatus Sulfopaludibacter sp. SbA3 | reverse complement strand
ACTTGTGCTGGCTCCCTTTACCCCCCTGTAAGTATCCCTACGTCTGCTCACGGCGAAATTGCCAGCCGAACACTGGTCCGCTGTCCGGCGGCCCTTGCCACCCGCCTCGCTTGGCGACAAGCCCGTACTGTGAGAAATGCGGGCTAGCGTGTCTTTGGGAGGCGCGGCCAGCAGCGCCCCTCGAGTGAAAAGACTCCCCGCCACCAGGCCGGCGGCAATCAGGCTCATCGCCACCGCGCGAGTCGTCAATTCTGAGTTCTTGGTTTTGTGCTTCACAATTTCCTCCGTAGTATCTCCACGGTACTGGTAGTTTCAGTACCGCACAAGAGAAATTGCTCGAAGACCCTTAAAATGTATCCAAAGAGCCAGTGTCAATAGTACGAATGTCCTGGAGATTTTTGGAGCGTGCGGACTATGAAAGGCCGCGTGAGCCGCGAGGACCTGACCGGCGTCGCGATGGAAAGTGAAGGCACTGGCTTTGGTGGATCGCGCGGAATTGCCTTCCGTCCGCCGCGTGAACGTATTTCACCCAGCGGCGGCGGCATTGCCGGTTTCCGGCTCCGCACTTCGATTCCTACTTGTGACTCGCCTGCAAGTGCTGCGCCAGCAGATCCAGACCGAAGTCCCCATTGAAATCACGCCACACGCTGTGGATGTGGTTGGCGTTGTTCTGCACGTTGTCGTACTCGATCAGGAACGTGGGCGTCTGGATGCGGTAGTAGTGCGGGTCGCCGCGATTGATCCCGCCCATCCACGCGAAGTAGAGATTCGCCTTGGACTTGTTGAACTTGTCCATCCGCGCCTCCGCGATTGGGGCCGGAAAGTTCTCCGCGTACTCGCTCACCAGCGCCGTCAGGATCTCCTTTTGCTGGGCGCTCATCTGGGAAAACGGCAAGCCGTTCGGCTGCCCGTTGAGCGCGGCCTTGCGCGAGTTCGCCGTGAGAATCTCGTTGGCCGCTTTCTTGTCGACGATGGCGATCTCGCGTTGCGCCGGGGTCATGGACTGTATCAACTCCCGCCCCAGATCCTCCTCGCGCTTCAGAGCGCGCAGGCCGGCGCGTGGACCGGTCTTCACTTCAGCCGGATTGGCGCCGAAGAAGTTCGGGCTGCTCGAAACCACCTTTCCGTCCACCACCGTAAAGCTCACCGAGACATGATGGCCTTCAAAACGGTAGCCCCACGTGCCCTTCTCGGAAGGTTCGCCGTAAATGGAGACGAAATATTTCTCCGTGTCGCGCTCCGGCCCCGTGCCTTTCTCCGTTTCTTTCAAAACCTGTTCCAGGCTCCGAATCGTGTGAGCCTTGATGATGCCCTGCCGGGAGTATCCGGCGGAGATCAGCGCTTCGGCCAACTGTTTCTGCTCCGGCGCCATCTCGCGCAACGGTATGCCCTTCCGGTTGTCCAGCGGAATATAGTGCCAGTTGGTGCGCTCCTCGCTTGCAAACGGGATGGTTGCCTGCGGCTTCTGCTGGGGCGTGAGCGCCGCCAGATAGGATTTCGCGGCCTCCACCATCGTAGCGGTTGTGTCAAAGCGCTCATACGTGGCAGCCAATAAACCAACCGCGCAGAAAACAGGCAGGATTCGCTTCATCATAAGGAAGACTTTAGCAAGTAACTTGGCGGGATACAAGCCGAATCCGATGATGCTGATTCCGATGAGGTAGTCGGCATCGTACCGCGCATGCACCGCATCCAGGGCGGCAGCCTCCTGTTTACGACGTTCCCACTTGGTACGATGGCGGATACATATGGATCGGAACCAGGCTTGGGAAATTGTGTGCGAGTTCACGAAGTCCGATAGCCTCCGCCGCCACGCGCTGGCTGTGGAGACTTGCGTCGCCGCCTACGCAGTGAAGTTCGGGGAGGACGTCGCGAAGTGGGGCATCACCGGCCTACTGCACGATTTCGATTGGGAAATCCATCCGGAAGCGCCCGGTCATCCGATGAAAGGCGAGCCGATTTTGGCGGAGCGCGGCGTGCCCGATGACATCCGCCGCGCCATTCTCTCGCATGCAAACTACAGCGGCGTGCCGCGTGTTTCGCCGCTGGAAAAGACTCTGTTCGCATGCGATGAACTGGCGGGATTCCTCACTGCGGTCAGCTACGTGAAGCCCACCCGCAGCATTCACTCCGTGGACGTTCCCAGCGTCAGGAAGAAGCTCAAGGATAAGGCCTTCGCCCGCTCCGTCAGCCGCGACGATATCGTCAACGGCGCAGCGGAGCTGGGCGTGGATCTGGATCAACACATCGAGTTCTGCATTCAAGCGATGCGGGCGCGCGCCCCCGAGCTGGGAATCGAAGGCGCCCAACCGTAGACGCCTACCTCAAAAGTAGGCGGGCGCGGCGCCAAGCGCCGCGCCACAAGCGCACGTGCCCCCGGACTTCTCGCTGTCCGCCATCTTCCCGCACGCTCCGCAGCGCACCCACATGGGGTTGATCCGCGCGGGGACCCACACACTCGTGAAACCACCGGCTCCGATCGCAGAGCCGAAAAAATCGCGCATCGCCGCCGCATGCGTTCCCTGCGTGAGGAGTTTCCGGGGACCGTCCGGATTTTCCCAGGCGGTCAAGGTCACCATGGTATGGCCGACACTCATTCCCATGCTCCCGATGTATTCGGGCATCGCCATCATTTCCGTGGTGATGTGTCGGGAGTATTCTCTCACCTTCCCGGTTTCTTCCTCGGAACGAACGTGCAACACGGTGATGGAAAATGCCCCTGGTTTCACGGTTTTCCCACTGGAGGAGTGCGTCGCCGTACCGAAGCGAAACGGCCCGATGGCATGCGGCTGCACCACGACCTGCAATCCCAGTTGACGCGGCAGCTCACCGCCGTCGAAGTAGCCTTGCACGCTGACAATCTTACCGCCGTCCACGCGGATGAAATCCGCGCCCGGCAGTTCCAACGATTTGCCGGTGGGTGGCAAACCCATGAACGGCGCCGAATTCGTACCGCGCATCACCCATTCGGCGGAGACCAAGCCTTCGGGGCTAGCCGACGCGCTCACGATTTCGAATGAGAGATCGGGAAACGCGGCAAACAACCCGGCCGCGTAAGCCGCGATGGCCTCGCCTTGGAGCGGTCCCTGCGAGGCCGGGTCCTGGTAGGTGCCTCCGGGGGCGAACGTGGCGGCAATCGCGGCGCCGTCCCTCTGGTTCCACGCGTCAAAGTAGGTCTGTGCTATTTCCAGTGGCCGCATCGCGTCAAGTCCTCCTGAAAAGCGCAAAGGGTGCGGCGCGCGCCACCCGACTGGACCGGATATAGTTCGCGCCACGCTCCGTTTTGCGCATGTTCACTGGATTATGGTACCGAAACTGCGGCGCCGGAGTGCGGTGAGCCGCCACAAGCTCATAGAATGCGCTACAAGGGCGAAAACGATCATGATCGGTAACAACCGGAGCGTGACCTCCAACCGGGCCACCGAACCGGCTTCAGTCAGAGCCGGCGGGTCGCGCGTCCAGCGACCAGTAGACTTCCTGCAGTGCGCGCAGCGGCTCCTGACACGCGACCGTCCGCGCATGGCGTTATCAACGGAGGAGACCAGCGATGACGCCGGCGCCACGGCGAGTTGGCGCGAAGGCCGAAGTGCCCGGATTCAGAGCGAATGGCTACGCTCAGAGCAGGTGATCCGTCGACGCGATGCATCGGCGCTAAACTCTGAGAAGGGAATTCAGTGCCTATGCCGACCAAACATACCAACGCCCGCGGATTCAGGACCAGATGCAAGCGGGTGGCCGCCGCGGCCGCCGTCGCATTCTTGCTATGCACCCAGGCTCCCGCCCAATGGCTGAACTACCCGACTCCCGGAACTCCGCGCACCCCAGACGGCAAGCCGGATCTCACCGCGCCCACGCCACGCACCGCCGATGGCAAGCCGGATATCTCCGGCATCTGGAACGGACCGGGGCAGGGCAGTTATGACCGCAATCTTGCCCGGGACCTGAAGCCTAGCGACATTCAGCCATGGGCCGAGGAGCTATACCAAAAGCGCGTCCTCCAACTAGGGCTGAACGCCCCGCGCGCCAATTGCTTGCCCGACCCCTTCGTGTACTACCATGTCGTCGACCTCGCCCGCATCGTCCAAACCCCTGGACTGATCGTAATGCTATATCAGGGCACCACCAACAGCATGCACCGAACCATCTTCACCGATGGCCGCCCGTTTCCCCAGGACCCCAATCCTACCTGGATGGGCTATTCGATTGGCCATTGGGAGGGCGACACGCTGGTCGTTGAAACCACGGGATTCAACGACAGAAGCTGGCTCGACATTGAGGGGCACCCTCACACCGAAGCTCTGCGCATCACCGAGCGCTTTCGCCGCCGCGATTTCGGACACATGGATCTGGAAATCACCATCGACGATCCGAAGGCGTTCACACGGCCGTTCTCGCTCAAGCTGCCCAAAACTTTGGTGCCGGATACAGACTTGCTGGAGGGTGTGTGCGAGAATGATCGCTCTGTAACCCAAATGCTGGGCGGCACCGGAACCAGGCTGGCGCCGGAGGTCCTCGTAAAATATACCGGTACCTACGAATTCGCGCCGGGTCGCGAAGCCGTCATCACAACCGAAGGCGATCTGCTGTTCCTCCAGGAACCTCCCAATCCACTCAAATTACCGCTGACCCCCAATTCGGAATCCGTGTTCGTCTCACGCACCGATGGCGATTGGATCGAATTCATCCGGGACGCCCAGGGCAAAATCATCGAGTTCGTCCATCACGACGCCGACACCAATCGAATGGCCGTGCGCAAGTAGAACCCGTTGCTTGTGCTTTTTCCAGACCACTTCCTGACGGCCGGTTCAGACCCGCGACCGTCAGTCCAGTGATTGGCAATTGAGTACCGCCCCGCCTTGCGCGACGGTTCGATGTGGTGAGCCTCTAAGCCGGTCACCCTCTGACTGCGGTATAAATAACAGTCATGACGCATTCCCATGTGACCACCCGCCGCGGTTTCCTCGGCGCTACGCTCTTGGTCCCTGCCACCGCGCTTTCGCAACAGATTTCTTCAACGCCCACCACGCGCGATTGGAGCGGGCAGGTGCCTATCCAGTATCCCGATCCCGATGTGGTTGCCCTCGACGACCGCTTCCGCCGCTACATCATCGGCAACACGCCCATCCGGCGCCATCACACGGGTACGCTGTGGGCGGAAGGCCCGGCGTGGAACGGCGTGGGCCGGTACCTGGTGTGGAGCGACATCCCGAACAATGTCCAACTGCGGTGGATTGAAGACGATAACCGCGTCACCGTGTTCCGCAGTCCCGCCGGCAATAGCAATGGCAACACGTTCGATTACGAAGGCCGCCAGCTTTCCTGCGAGCACGGGGGGCGACGCGTGGTGCGCTACGAATACAACGGCACCGTCACGTTGATCGCCGACAAGTATCAGGGCAAGCGTCTTAATTCTCCGAACGATATCGTCGTGCATCCCGACGGAAGCATCTGGTTCACTGACCCCCCGTACGGCATTCGTGGAAATTACGAAGGCAACAAGGCGCCGTCGGAAACCAAGGAGGCGGTATACCGTGTGGATAAGAGCGGGTTGGTCGAAAAGGTCATTGACGACGTCGTCGGCCCCAACGGCATTTGTTTTTCGCAGGACTACAAGAAGATATATGTGGCCGACACCGGCGCGCGCGAAATCAAAGTGTGGGATGTGGACGGCAAGGCCGCCCGCGGCGGTAAGCGCTTCGTGGTTCTCGACATGCCAGGGACGGGCCAGCCCTCCGCCGCGGATGGCATCCGCTGCGACGTGGATGGCAACATCTGGTGCGGCGCGCGCCCCGGCGTGCAGGTGGTGGCGCCGGACGGGCAGCGCATCGGCATGATCCGCATGCCGGAAACCTGCGCCAACGTGTGCTTCGGGGGAGCCAAACGTAACCGCTTATTCATGACGGGGAGCCAGTCTCTGTATTCGGTTTACGTAGGCGTCGAAGGCGCGCATATCGCATAGAGGGCGAACTTATGAAGACCTCCCATATGAAAACCTCCCATGTGACTCGCCGCGGCTTCCTCGGTGCGGCGGCCTACGGCGCGGCAATCGTGGCGCCGGCCGCCGCGCTTGGACAGCAGATTTCCTCCACGCCCACTCCGCGCGACTGGAGCGGGGAGACGCCGCTCCAATATCCGGAACCCGACGTAGTCGCGCTGGATAATCGCTTCCGGCGTTACATCCTCAATAGCTCGCCCATCAAGCGGTTGCACACAGGCACGCTGTGGGCGGAAGGCCCGGCGTGGAACGGCGTGGGTCGCTACCTGCTATGGAGCGACATCCCGAACAATGTCCAGTTGCGCTGGATCGAAGACGACAACCGCGTGACTGTGTTCCGCAATCCATCGGGCTACAGCAACGGCAACACGTTCGACTACGAGGGCCGCCAGCTTTCCTGCGAGCACGGCGGGCGCCGCGTGGTCCGCTATGAATACAATGGCACGGTCACGGTCATCGCGGAGAGGTATCAGGGCAAGCGCCTCAATTCTCCGAACGATATCGTGGTGCATCCCGATGGCAGCATCTGGTTTACCGATCCTCCGTACGGCATCCTGGGAAGCTATGAAGGCTTCAAGGCGCCGTCCGAAACAAAGGAAGCCGTATACCGGGTGGACAAGAGCGGGCAGATGGAGAAACTGACCGACGAAGTCACCCATCCCAATGGGATC
>CAMAUG010000216.1 GCA_945861255.1 Candidatus Sulfopaludibacter sp. SbA3 | reverse complement strand
CTGTCCATCCAATTCGGATCTCTGGAAGAGCGCCGTTCCCTCAGATAGCAGTCCGATGGCCGGGGACACGCTGACGACCCACGGGCGCCGCCCCGATTGCGCGGCTCATTTTGCCGCGGTGATTGAGTCCACCTGGATGGCCCTGGTCTTGGCGTCCAGCGCGCCCCGGACAGTTACCTTCTGCCCTGCGAATCTTTCCGGCGTCTTCTGGTCGCTCAGCGTGTAAACTGTCTTGCCGTCATACAGAACGTAGGCGGCGTCGTGTGCCCTGACGCAAGCAATGGTGCACTCGGCGTCCGTCGGTC
Organism: Candidatus Sulfopaludibacter sp. SbA3; assembly: GCA_945861255.1. Classification (GTDB taxonomy): domain Bacteria; phylum Acidobacteriota; class Terriglobia; order Bryobacterales; family Bryobacteraceae; genus Palsa-187. Next base: position 6,374 of record CAMAUG010000216.1, on the reverse strand, counting down.
CCATGCGCATTTGGGAATGGTCGGCGTTGGCGCACATGCTGTCCGTGATGACGCCGCTGAACGTCTGTTTCCCCTGGGCGGCGGCCAACACCGCGATTGTCAGAAGCGTCAAGATCAGGGGCTTCATCACTATTTCTCACCGGCGCTCCGGGCGGGGGAGCCCTACCTAGCTGCCCGGTGTCATGATGTGGGCGGTCGAGGTGCCAGCGTTCATTAACCACGCGCCACCCTGTTTCGGATTGTCGGGCAGTCCGGTGGATTGCGTGGTCGCGCCCGGAACGGCGATGGTGACGTGAAGGCGAGCGGTCGCCTGATCGGCGCCGTTCATGGTGTACCACACCGTTCCATACTCGGGCTTCACCCTGGTTCCGTTCGCCTCGGCGGCATCGGTCGTCGCCTTCCTCTTGGCTGCGTCGGTTTCCATCTCGAACCGCTGGTTCTGAGCGGCCCGCTCCAGGTTTCCCACGCTGGTGCACTGCACCGCGAACGGTTGACGGCCAGGCTCACCCGACCGGTCGTAACAAACCAGCCGGTTGGTGCCCTTCTTCAGCGTGTCGTAGGTGTGATCGGGCTTCCACTTGATAACCGTAGCCGCCTCGCGCATCTGGCGCGGAGCCGCAGCCAGGGCGCGCTCGATTTCCGGCGATGTTTGCGCGAGCGCGCTGGTCGAAACCGCCAGCACGCCCAGGACGATCGGGATCACGCGAGAGCCCCGTCGGGTGTCATTGGTTCGTGGGTTGTTCATCGTTTGGTTCCTATGGTCTTTCGTCATCGCTACTCCTTTAAAGAGTGTACCGCTAAAGAGTGTACCGCAAAAGAAAAAGTGTACCGCCGTTTGAATGGCGCTGGACTGGACCGCCGCCCGGGACCGGAGTCCTGCCGGTTCCCGAGTCGCAATCTACGACCGGTGCTGATCCGAATCGCCTTCCCGGCGCTTCTTGCGTGCGCGCTTGCGCGCTTCCGCGGACTTGACGCGCTTCTTCTGGCCCGGTTTTAAATAAAAGGCGTGGCGCTTGACGTCCTTGATGATTTCCTCTTGAAGGACTTTTCGTTTGAAGCGCTTGAGCGCGCTTTCCAGGCTTTCGCCATCTTGCAAATAAATTTCAGCCAACGGAACTTACCTCTGGTCTTTTGATCTTTAGGGGACGGACATTTCATGGTAGCAGTTTCCGGCATGCTATTGCCACGGCATCCAAACGCAGCACGGTACAATGGTGTTTCAGGACGCGCCACCCGCCGGCTGGACCGGATCGCGCCATCGAGAGGTACGGGCTTTCGCCATGCATACGATACGCACGGCTCTGTTCGCATTATGCACAGCGGCCGCAATAGCCCAACAGCAGCCCGCCGTCACTCCTGCCCATCTCGGCGGATCTTACGTGATGGAGTTCGAGCGCGGCCCCATCAATTACTTGCAGCCTTCCGATCGCGACCCGGTCGCCCGCCTGCAGCGCCACATCGATTCCGGCGACGCACGGCTCGTGTTTGAGCCAAACCAGGGCTATCTGCGTTCCCTGCTCGAAAACCTAGGCGTGCCGGCAGCATCCCAGGCACTGGTTTTTTCCAAGACCAGCTTCCAGCTACAGAAAATTGGACCGGCAACGCCGCGTGCCATCTACTTCGGCGAGGATGTTTATGTCGGCTTCGTGCAGCATGGAGACGTATTGGAACTCTCCGCCGTGGACCCGGAACGCGGCGCCATGTTCTACACGTTGGAACAAAAAGCCGCGGAAAAACCGAAGTTCGAGCGCCATATCGATTGCCTCCAGTGCCACGCGGCCGGCACCACGCTCGGGATTCCCGGCCATCTGGTCCGCTCCGTGACCGTCGACTCCGAAGGCCAGCCCCTCTTCGTTGGGAGCGGCTTCATCACCGACCACAACAGCCCGTTCCGGGAGCGCTGGGGCGGCTGGTATGTGACCGGCTCGCACGGCTCCGAACGGCACATGGGCAACATGATCGTTAAAGACCGTTCCCATCCCGACAACTACGATGTCGAAGCCGGGGCCAACATCACCGCGCTGTCGAAGCTTGGCGTCGACGCAGCGCCTTACCTTGAGCCGCATAGCGATATCGTCGCGCTGATGGTGCTGGAGCACCAGACGCGCGGGCACAACATCATCACGCGGGTCGCATTTGAATCGCGGCTGGCCCTGGAGTGGCAAGAGAGCTTGGAGAAATCCTACCGCAAGGACGCTTCCGGGCCCGGCGGATTAAGCGAGTCCGTACAGCGCCGCATCTTCGGCCCCTCGGAAACTTTGCTGCGGTACATGCTGTTCCTCGACGAACCGGCGCTTCGCGCTCCCGTACAAGGCACATCCAGCTACCAGCAGGAATTCCCAAAAACCGGCCCACGCGATAGCCACGGCCGCTCTCTCCGCGACCTGGATCTCAGCAAGCGGCTCTTCCGCTACCCTCTCAGTTTCCTCATCTACTCGTCCGCGTTCGATGCGCTCCCCGCGCCCGCGAAAAACTACATCTTCCGGCGGCTGGCCGACGTGCTCTCCGGGGCGGATCAGCGCCCTGAGTTCGCCGGCCTGTCGGCATCGGACCGCTCCGCTATTCGGGAGATCCTGATGGAAACCAAGCCCCAGTTCGCCGAAGTTTCCGGGGCGCTGCGCTGAGCCAGAAACCCTGCCAGTGTTGATTTCTCAATCAGTCTTGGATTTCTCATTTGAGATGAGGTTACTTGTATGGTAGACGCGCCGCGCGTGACGGGCGCCGGATTCTTGCGACACGAGGGGACACCACCGGCCCGGACTTGTTCCAACCGCTCGAATTCAAGTCCTCAATCAGCGGAAACAGTAGAACCACAAAGATCAGTTGCCCGATCTCGACGCCCGTGTTGAGCGAGAAAAGCGACAGCCAGATGACCCCGTGAAGCTGTTTTTCCCGCAGCACGTTTGAAAATCCGAACCCATGCACCAGCCCGAAAAGAAACGGATGCGGTACCGCTCGATGGCACGGTTGTGAATCAGATTTTCCTCGGCGGCGGCCTGTTGCTACCAGGAAAATAGTGCTGATGGAGGATTCGGTAGACCCGTTCGAAGCTAGAAGCCCCATGCAAAGGGCCAGTTTGGCGATGATCCGGAGTGTTGATGCACAGGCAAACAGCTCCAACGATTCCGACTCGGCGCCACCAGCAAGTACAGCGTAGGACAGGCGCACGGGAGCTCGGCGATGGCTTTGTTGCCGTGCTGGAATCATGCGGATGGATCACAGAGCGGCGGCTCGGATCACCTGCCGTCATCGCCGGTTTTCATCGGAAATGTTAATTGTGGTATCTCAATATGAGGAACTATTATGAATCCGAACAAAGCGTTGTGGGAGAAAGGCGACTTTACCAAAATTGCCGCGTTGATGCGTCAATCGGGAGAGACGCTCGTAGAGTCTCTCGGGATCACGACGACGCTGCGGGTCTTGGACCTCGGCTGCGGAGATGGCACTACGGCGGTTCCTGTGGCCGCTTTGGGGGCTGACGTTGTCGGCATTGACATCGCCAGAAACCTGGTCGACGCCGGGAACAAGCGAGCCGCGGCGGCGGGCCTCACCAACCTGACATTTCAAGAGGGAGATGCGTGCAACCTGCAAGGGGTCGACGACCATTCGTTTGATTTGACCCTCACTGTATTCGGCGCCATGTTCGCGCCCAAGCCTTTCGACGTAGCCAAGGAAATGGTCCGGGTCACCAAGCCAGGGGGCCGCATTGTGATGGGCAATTGGATCCCGAACGACCCAACTTCATTCGTGTCGCAGTTGCTGAAGATAAGCTCATCGTTTACGCCTCCGCCGCCGGAAGGCTTCGTCAGCCCAATGACCTGGGGTGTGGATACTCATATCATCGAGCGTTTCGGTCAGGCCGGCGTGCCCAAGGAGAAAATATCCATGGTCAAAGACACGTTCCACTTCAGGTCCCCCGAAAAAAGTCCAGCCGATGTCGTCGGAGTGTTTAGGCGATTCTATGGCCCGACCATGAACGCTTTCGAAGCGGCTGACAAGAATGGGAAAACGGAAGAACTCCACAGCCAACTCTTGGAACTGGCGAACGCACAGAACAACGGCACTGACGGCGGTACTTCCATACCGGCAACATTTTTGAGAGTCACCGTTTCCCTTTGAAGTGGAGCAGCAAACATGAATCACCGATCTGAAGCCCTCGCAGTCCGTCTCGAGGCGGGCGCGGCGATGCTCCGCTCACCTGCCAGTTCTTCCTTGAAGATCATGCGGTGCGCCACAGTTACCACCACCTCGCTAAGCTCCGGGCGGCGCTCGCCCGTTAGTACGCCGTGAATCGAGAGAGTCTCGTTATGAAAAAACTTTGGATCGGAACAGCGCTACTCGGTTTCTGGGCCCTGCTTGGATTGGCTCAAACGACGGAGGAACTGGTCAACGACGGTAAGAACCCGGAAAACGTCACCACGCACAGCATGGGCTATGACCGGAAGAGCTACAGTCCTCTCCAGCAAATCAACAAGTCCAACGTCAAACGTCTTGTGCCCATCTGGAGCACCAGCCTCATGAATGACCAGGGTGAACTGGCGGCGCCCACTATTTACAACGGCGTCATGTATGCGATCAACGGCAAATGGACCTTCGCCATTGATGTGGAAACCGGCCGGCAGATCTGGCGCACGCCGGTGCGGCTGGAGCCGGGAATCCAGCGCACCGCTTTCCACAGAGGCGCGCCGGCGATCTATAACGGCAAACTCTTTCGCGTGACGATCGACAATCATCTGCTCGCGCTGGACATGAAGACCGGCGAGGAGCTGTGGAACCAGAAATTCGCGGACGCGCGCGAGGGCTTTTACGCCACCGGCGCGCCGATTGTCGCCAACGGCGTGCTGATTTCCGGCGTGGCCGGTGGAGAGTCCACCACGCGCGGATTCCTGGACGGCTGGGACCCTGACACGGGCAAGAAATTGTGGCGCAGATATACCATTCCGGCGCCCGGGGAGCCGGGCTCGGAGACGTGGCCCAAAAATAGCGACGCCTGGACGCAGGGTGGAGCCCCGACGTGGCGCTCCGGCTCCTACGATCCGCAACTCGATCGGGTCTATTGGGGGACTGGCAATGCGGAACCATATGATCCGCGGCCTCGCGGTGGTCTGGATAGCTTGTACACGTCCAGCGTGCTGGCCATCCGTCCGAAAACGGGTGAGATCGCTTGTTACTATCAGTACACGCCCAACGACGTGTACGACGTGGACGGCACCGACGAACAAGTGCTCGCCGATATCCAGGTGGGCGGCCAGCTTCGAAAAGTGATGATTCAGCTCAACAAGAACGGCTTCATGTATGTACTGGATCGCACCAATTGTAAATTGATCGCCGCGCACCCATTCGTCAAGGTAAATTGGGCTACGCATATCGACCTGGCCACTGGCCGGCCGGTGCTGACCGATATCATCAAACGCTTTCAGGCGGGCGAAGAGGTGGAAATCTGGCCATCGCGCGGAACCAACGCGGTGCCCGTTGCGTTCAATCCGAACACGGGCCTCATCTATGCCAGCACGTGGAACGTGCCGCGTATCCAGCAGATCGCGCGGCCCAGACCAATCGTCATTGGCGCGAGCTCGACCGGAGTTGTCAGCAGGGCCCCGGAAATCAAGCCAGGAGATGTCCTCGGTCACTTCTTGGCGATCGATCCACTCACAGGCCAGAAGAAATGGGAGATCCCGTTGACCGGTCTGCCCAGTTCGGCAGGCATGTTGGCCACCGGCGGCGGACTCTTGTTCACGGGCAAATTGACGGGCGAGTTCCTCGCGCTGGACCAGGACACAGGCCAGACGCTGTGGCAGTTCAAGACCGGATCCAGCGTGAATTCGACGGCCATCACTTACACACACAAAGGCCGCCAATACGTGACCATCGCGTCAGGACTCGGCGGCGGTCTCGCCACTCGCTACGCGGCGTCTATGATGCCGACGGGCGGCTCGGTGTGGACCTTCGCGTTGATGCCGGAGTAAATCCTTGACGAAGCAGCGCCGGACTGACTCAGCCAAACTTCCACCTTTTCAGCGATGCGGCTCGGGGCAGTTTCATCGCCGGGCCTCCCGCCGATAAGTGGAGCAAGACGGACTCTTGCCATTACAATAGGCGGTGGGTTGAGCGACATGACAACTCGTTGGAGTCCGTACTTGCTGAGCTTGATCGGCGCGGTCTTTGCCGCTTTGGTGCTGGCGATGCGCCAGCGCGTTGAGGAAATCGAGCAGGATCTGGGAAGCCTCATCCGTCTGGCGGCAAAATACGACCACTCCGTTTCGCTCATCGCGGCCATCAACAACCTAGGAGTTTGTTGAAAAACGCGCCGGAGTTTGCGCCGTCAACAGCGGGGATGACTCGCGGAAATACGTGTGGACATGCCGGATTCTGTA
>CAMAUG010000215.1 GCA_945861255.1 Candidatus Sulfopaludibacter sp. SbA3 | reverse complement strand
GCGGGTGCGCGACATCGAAGAGGCAGATCGCTCAGATTCCTTGGTTGTAGCATTATTCTGAGTGTTATGACACACTCAGGGAGGGAGGCCACCGCCTAATGCCCTATTCGCTACCTGAGTTAGAAGCCGAGCGATCTAAGATCCTAGATGAGTTCACTACTCTCGGCGACCTACGCCGGGGTTCCATCTGTGCTGTTTCTCGTCGGTGCGGTAAGCCGGCGTGCCACTGCGCCAAGCCCAACGACCAGGGACACGATCCACAGATTCGACTCACACGAACCGTGAACGGGAAAACCGTTGCCGAATCGTTTCCCTCTCCTTCCGCCTGGCGCAAGGCGCAGGCAGAGATTGATGAATACCACCGCTTGGAGAAGCTGAGCGCTGATCTCATTTCGGTCAACGAGAAGATCTGCACGCATCGACCGCTAGGGTTGGAAAGCAATACGTGGACGGCCCAGGAAAAAAAACGGCTGCTGCGATCCATCAGGAGATTGCACGCGAAGTAAACCAACTACTGAGCCGCATCTTTGCGGAGCGCCGTCGTGGGGGTCCAACGGATCTGGAAGCCGTGGAGAATGCGTGGCGGATGGCGCTGCACCAAGCTGGGACAACTAGCTTGAGCGAGTTACTGCAATACCCAGCCCCGGCTTTGGATCAACGGCAGTGGCCATGTCCCTGTGGTCACCACGCGCAGTATCAGTGCCTGCGTACCAAGCCAGTCCTCACGGTGGTTGGTCCGGCGCAAGTCTCGCGTCCTTATTACTTGTGTCTGCGATGTCATCAAGGTCAGTTCCCAGTGGATGTGGAACTCGACATTGCCAACACCGAAGTTTCTCCCGGGGTACGGCGCATGATGGCGACGGTGGGGGGCTCGGCACCCTTCGATCATGGACGTGAGCAGATGAAGATCCTGGCTGGCTTGGAGGTGGCCACCAAAGCAGTGGAGCGGACGGCAGAAGCCATCGGAGAAGATATCGCCCGAGGCGAGCAGGTGGAGATCCAGCGGGCCATGCAGTTGGATCTGCCGATGGTGGTGGGTGAACCGATTCCGATCATGTATATACAGATGGATGGCACCGGAGTGCCGGTGGTGAAGAAAGAGAGGCTGGGCCGGAAAGGCAAGACGGACGGCCAACCGGCCCATACGCGGGAACTGAAGTTGGGGTGCGTGTTTACTCAGACCGGTTGGGACAAAGATGGTTTCCCCATCCGCGATCCGGATTCCACCACCTACACGGGTGCCATCGAGAACGCCGAAGAATTTGGAAAGCGGATTTATGTAGAAGCCTGGAAGCGTGGCTGGAGCCGCGCGGAAAACAAAGTTGTCATCGCCGACGGAGCCGAATGGATCTGGAATACTACTGATCAACACTTCCCCGGCGCGATACAGATCGTCGATCTGTATCACTCGCGCCAACATCTGTGGGAGTTGGCGCGCAGGCTCTATCCCAATGATCCGGTGAAGCAAAAAGCTTGGATGAAGGTCCACCAGAAGCGGCTCCTCGATAAGGGCAAAATCGAGCAACTGGTATTAGCGCTTCGTGCCATCGTTTCCCCGCATCTTGAAGTGGTCGAGAAGCTTCGCACCGAAGCTGACTACTTTGAAAAAAACACGGAGCGCATGCGCTACCCAAAGTTCCGTCGTCAGCACCTCTTTGTCTGCTCAGGCGTCATCGAAGCTGGTTGCAAGACCGTCGTCGGCTCCCGTCTCAAACAGTCTGGGATGTTTTGGACCGTTCGCGGTGCCAACTCCGTCATTGCACTACGAACTTGCCAACTCAACGGACGCTTTGAAGATTACTGGGAGCGTCGCCGGGCGGCATGAGGCCAACTTCTGCGTCGCACACCCAACCAGCGCCGCCACGCCGTAATCTCTCCGTGGGAAAAGGATGATTGGAGGCGGCGCGGGGATGAACTCTTACGGCGGATCGGCCCGCTAGAAAGTCTGACCCAACGAAAAGCCGCAGGAGGGCGGAGACCTGGTTAGGACAGAGTTTTGGCCCTAGCTCCGCCGAAAAGTGCCAGGCGCCTCCCTGCCAGCCGCAAAATGACCATGCGTCGTGTCACGGACGGACGACGGAGCATTTTCGATTTTGCAGGTTCCCGGAAGGTACGACGCTTTGTTATTCTCGTGAATGTGGTGCCTCAACCGTGCCAGCGAGCCGTGAAATAGATTCCGACGAACTTGCCTGCCCGAAATGCGGGTCTATCGACGTGCGCCGCTCCAAGAGCGAGGGCTTTTGGGCTGCCGTGCAGAGGATGCTGGGGCGCTCACCTTTCCGCTGCCGTAGCTGCCGGGTCCGGTTCTATCACTCGGCCGATAGGCCCTACGACGAGTGACGCAGGGAAAGTGCGCGCGCCGTACCGGGCGAAGCCGCGAGGCTTACACAACCGTCAAAGCCGCACGATTTTCGCGGACTCGCGCCCTTTCAATGCGTTGCGTGTGTCCACGATTAGGCGAGCTTTTTCGAGGATTTTTCCGTAATCGAACGATTTGTGATCGGTGACGATCACCACGCAGTCCGAGGCCGCCGCAGCGGTCTCCGCGTCCATCGAGCGCATCTCCGGAACCACGCCGTCGGCTTGTAGTTTGGGCACGTAAGGGTCGCTATAGCTGAGCGCGGCGCCGCGCTTGTCGAGAAGGTGCATAATATCGAGCGCAGGCGATTCGCGGACATCGTCGATGTCGCGCTTGTAGGCGACACCCAGCAGGTGCACTTTCGATCCCTTGAGCGGCTTGGAATGGTCGTTCAGCGCGTTTTGGATCTTATCCACCACGAAGTGCGGCATGGATCCATTGATATAGCCCGCCAGTTCGATGAAACGCGCCTCAATGCCGGCCTGTTTGGTTTTCCAGGAAAGATAGAACGGATCAATGGGAATGCAATGCCCGCCCAGGCCGGGGCCGGGATAAAACGGCATGAATCCGAAGGGCTTGGTGGCGGCCGCGTCGATCACTTCCCAGACGTTAATTCCCATGCGGTCGCACATCAGGGCGATTTCATTCGCGAGGCCGATGTTGATCATGCGGAACGTGTTCTCCAACAGTTTGACCATCTCGGCGACACGCGTGGAGCTAACTGGAACCACTGTGTCGAGCGCCTGGGAATAAAACAGCGCGCCCATTTCGGTGCAGGCCGCCGTGATGCCGCCCACCACTTTCGGAATGTTCCTTGTTTGGAATTTCGCGTTGCCGGGGTCCACCCGCTCCGGCGAAAAACACATAAAAAACTGCTCGCCGGCCTTCATGTCCGGCGTCTCGAACATCGGCAACATCAGTTCGTTGGTGGTGCCTGGATACGTGGTGGATTCCAAGATCACAAGCGTTCCCGGATGGAAGTGCCTGGCCAGGGCCTGGCAGGCATTCACGATGTAGCTCATGTCCGGGTCTTTGGTCTTGCGCAGCGGCGTGGGGACGCAGATGTTGAGCGTGTCGAGCGATGCCGCGGCGGCGAAATCGGCGGTCGCCGTGACTTTGCCTGCCCGTACAAGCGGCGCAAGCACGTCCGTTGGGATGTCCTGGATATAGGACTCGCCGCGATTAATCGCGTCTACTTTGCTTTGATCGATGTCGATGCCGGTCACGTCGAATCCGGCCTCCGCGAACTCCACCACCAGAGGTAAGCCGACGTATCCCAATCCGACGACGCCCACTCGTGCCGTCTTCGATTCGATCTTGCGCTTCAGTTCTTCGAAATAGTTGATCATGTGGTCTCGTAGTAAAATTCGCCAGCAGATATAATCTCGGCCGGCCCGGCAAGCAGGATGTCTTCACCCTCCCAACGCAGGTCCAACGGCCCGGCGGGTGTGAGCACGCGCAGAGGGCTCTGGACCAACCCGCGAGCACGTGCGGCCGCCGCGGCGCCCGTGGAGCCGGTGCCTGAACTCATGGTCTCACCGGCGCCCCGTTCGAAGAACCGTACGCTGAGGGTATGTGCGTCCACCACCTGCACGAACGAAACGTTGGTGCGGTTCGGAAAGCGGGGATGCCGTTCCATGCGCGCGCCCATCGCTTGCCAGTCGAAATCGAAGTCTTTGACAAAGAACGCGCACTGCGGGTTGCCGACGTTCAAGATGGCAGCGTCGCGTCCTTCGAACTCCACGTGCAAGTCTTCAACGACGGCCCGGCCCATGTTCATTTCGAACCGGAACCAGCGGCCTTTGCGTTCCAGTAGGCGCAAACGCTTCAGGCCCGCTCCGGTGGCGATGCGGACCTCGCCGTTCACCTCAAGGCCGCCGCCGCGCCCCGCTTCCACTACCAGCGCCGCGGCGCAGCGCGTGCCGTTACCGGAAATTTCACTGCGGCTGCCGTCGGAATTCCACAGGTCGATCGCCGCGTGCGCCTCCCCCGTGCCCAGACTCAGCAGCATCCAGCCGTCGGCCCCGACGCCGGTATGGCGGTCGCAAATGGCGCGGGCGGCGGCGGCTTCGTCCGGGACGCCGACGTGCAGGCTCTCCCACCAAGTAAGCAGAAAGTCATTGCGGGCCCCGTGGGCTTTGGTATACAGGATCTTCATCGCGGTTGTTGCATGCTGCGCTGGTACAGTTCGACGACAGGCGCTCCTTTTACAATAATCCGGCTTCTCAACGCATAGTGCGGACCGGTGCGTCCGGCTCTCACGATCGCCGTCGAAATCTTGTCGCCGGAGAACGCCAGCGCCCACTCGTCCCGCAGGAACAAGTCGGGGCGTTGGGCGGCGGCATCCCATGTGGGGCGATTGCCCTCGTGGTGGCCTTCCCGCAGAGGAATGCCTGCTTCCCGGAGAACGCCTGTCAGATCGCCGAACGAATAAATCACGCCGGAGCCGGGGCGGTAACGCTCCCTCAGCAAGTCCGCCGCTTGCCTGGTCCAGGCGCGGCGCGCGACGGAGTTGACCTCGGACTCTTTCCAGGTGGCAGGAGGGCCGGCGGCGACGGCGGCTCCCACCATCAGCGCGACTAAGCCGAGCGCTGCGCCGGGTTGCGCGCGCCGGGGAAGCGCCGCCACCAGGCCGGCCGTGGCGAAAGCGACCAGCGGCAGCGCCGCCAATCCGTAGCGTGTGTTGTACCAGGCGTTGGGCCACAGGCCCGGCACGTAGATCGGCGTGCCGGAGGAATGGATGCTCCATACGTAAAACGCGGGGGCGAGGACCAGCAGCGGCAGAGGCCACCAGGTCCTCTTGACTACGGTCACCGCCACGCCGGTTGCGCCGGTCAGCAGCGCGGGCCAGCCCAGGGTCAGCTTCATCGCGGCGAAGTAATATTCGAGGGCCTTGGCCCAATCGTGGTCGCCAGGGTAACGCGCCATGCCTTGTGCGAGCTGCCGTTTGTAGATAGCCATGGCCGAATAGTCACCGTTGTAAAACTCAAGAGCGTTGCTGTAATAGTACTGATTGTGCGCGAGCCAGGCGAGCGGTCCCAGCGCCGCCACAACGGCAAATAGCAGCGCGTGCCGCTTGTTGCGCGCGGCGATGAAGACAAGCAGCGCGGCAAAAGGCGCCAGAAACCACCCCTCATAGCGCGTGAGCGAAGCGGCGCCCGAAGCCGCGGCGGCGGCCAGCAGGGCTGGCAAGGACTGCGAATCGCGGAAACACAGAACGGCCCATACCAATCCGGTGAGCGCGGCCGCGAAAATGGGCTCCGTCATGGGCGCCGATTGCAAATAGAGTATGTTGGGATTCAGCGCGAACAACAGCGCTGCGGTCCATGCGGCCGCCTGCGACGAAAAGCATCGCCGGGCCGCGGCGAACAGAAACGCTCCCGCCGCCACAAAGCAGGCCGCCGAGGGAATCGCCCCCGCCACTCCGCTTCTCCACCAACCGTCTCGCGCTACGAAGGGAAGCATCAAGAGATGCGGCAGAGGCAGCCACACGGTGCCCAGTTGCTCCAGGCCAGGGGTGCGGGAATCCAGAACGCGGCGCGCGATGTTCAGGTGCGCTTCGGCGTCGCCGTAAGAGAGCGTGTAGCCGCTTGAGAAACACCACCATAATGCGGTGGCGCTGAGAGCCGTCAGCAGCGCAAGCATGGAATTAAGGGGACAGGCTACTCAATCGCCGAGCTCCGACGGCGAATTCGGCTCCGGATTCGCCGATTGAGTAGCCTGTCCCCATATCTAATTCCACTAAAAGTGGGTGAACGTCCGGAATTCCTCGAAGCGCGCGTCGATTTCGGCGCGGGTCAGCGTGCGGAAGCGCTCCACGCCGAAACGCTCGCAGCAGAAGCTGCCCATTACCGATCCATAGATCACGGCAAGGCTCAACATGCCCCGGTTGATGTGGTCCCCGGAGAGGTCGAAGCCGTGTTCGGAGAGGTAGCCGATGAAGCCGCCCGCGAAGCAATCGCCCGCACCGGTGGGATCGAAGACGTTTTCCAGCAGATAGCCGGGCACGATGAAATACGAATCGCGGCGGAACAACATGGCTCCGTATTCGCCGCGCTTAATGACCAACGTGTGAGGGCCCATGTCGAGAATCTTCTGGGCGGCCTTTTTCAGATTGCTTTCGCCCGAAAGCTGGCGCGCTTCTTGATCGTTGATCAGCAGGAAGTCCCAATCTTTGATGGTCTTAAGCAGTTCCTCGCGGAAATCGCTGATCCAGAAATTCATGGTGTCGCCCCCGGCCAGGCGCAGGTGCCTCATCTGGGAGCGGACGTTCCGCTGGAGGGAGGGCTGAATATTGCCCAGCAACAGATAGCGCGCGTTGGCGTAGCTTTCAGGCAGCTTCGGCTGAAAGTCGGCGAATACATTCAGATCCGTGGTCAGCGTCACCCGGTCGTTCATGTC
>CAMAUG010000214.1 GCA_945861255.1 Candidatus Sulfopaludibacter sp. SbA3 | reverse complement strand
CCCTCTACCAAATCCTACAGGTTCTCAGCGTCACCTTGTTCGAGCAAACGCCCATTCTACGGGCCTTTGACGACACTTACTCCCAGGAAAAATCAGACCTATTTTCTAACCAGTTGAGCCTGCTCGACTTATAGCCGGACACTACTGCGGCGCGTTAGTGGGTCAGGTCGTAAACGGTGTAGTTAACCAGGATGCGATAGGCGAGCGACGCGAACTTCTCCGGGTAGCTGGGTTCATCGGAGCGTTCCACCGCGTCACCCAGGTCCATGTTGGCGCAGATCGCCACCATCAGTCGGCCTTTGTCGTCGAAGATGCCGCGCCACACCGCCTCGTAACCGTCCCGCTCATACGAACGACCGGTGTAGAGGAACTGGTTGCCAGGCACCTGGAAGCGCTGATCCAGATCGTAGAGAACGTGAAAGATATGGTCGGAGTTTTGCAATTCCACGATCGGGCGGTCCGGGAAAACTTTCCGCAAGCTGGCTTCGAAAATCTGCCATTCGAAGGTGCCGTGAAAATCGTCCACCATCAGGAAGCCGCCGCGATTCAGGAAATCGCGGAGCTGCTTGGCCTCTTCGTCGTTCAGCGACCAATGTCCCACTTCCACGGCATAGAGGAAGGGCCAATTGTAAACGTCGTCGGTGTTATCCAGGTCGATCACCTGCTCCACGCTCCGCGAATCGAGGCGCGTCAACCGGCGCAGGCCTTGCACCAGGTGGCGGTCGCCGCGCGGATAATCCGTGCCCCAACTTCCTCGAAAGCGTCCCCGGAAACCGCCGCCGCCGCTGAAGTTCTGATAACGGAGGCGGCCAAAGACGAATTCGCGTTGCACTTGGTAGTCGTCGGGAAGTGGGAAGCCAGTCCATTGCCCGGGGTATTCGCGGAAGGGTTTCTGGGCATTCAATAACCGCCATCCGCCGTAGCCGGCAAAGAGAACAACGAGAAGCAGTACGGCGCGAAGGCGCATCACGGCGATCCAAGCGTATCACATGGGCGCCCGCCACCTGGGCGCGGGCGAGTGCGCTAGATCTGATCCATAGCGCACTATCAGCGCGGGCCAGTGCTGGGAGTCCTGGTGGGTGCGCTAGGTCCGTCCGGCCTAATCTCGCGTGGATTTGGAAGCAAGTCCTCGGTTGGCGGGTGCGCCCGGCGGGTGAGTCAGCGCAAAGCGAGAGGCGCGTCAGTAACGCTTCCTTTGCCGCTGCCGGGGACAGCGGGCGAATGGAAACAACCGTCACATTGTCCGCACGTCAGGCGCGGCCGGCCTAATCTCGCGTGGAAGTGAAGTGCTCCGCCTGTTGGCGAGACCCTATAATCGGAGTAATGAATCGCCGTCAGTTCCTCTCCGTAGCTCCGGCTGTGGGTCTGCTTGCGGCTTGCGCCAAAGCGGGCAAGATCCGCCTCGCTCTGAATTGGAAGCCCGATCCGCAGTTTGGTGGTTTCTATGCCACTCCCTATCGGGGGCACGACCTGGACGTGGAGATTCTTCCCGGCGGCGCCGGCACGCCCACGGTGCAGATGGTGGGCGCCGGTTCCGCCGAGTTCGGCATCGTTTCCGCGGATGAACTGGTAGTGGCGCGTTCCATGGGTAACGACGTCGTCGCGCTGTTCGCTGTTTTTCAGAACTGCCCGCAGGGCATCATGGTGCACGCCTCCCGCAATCTGGCATCCATCGGCGACGTGCTCAAGGAAGGCACCGTCGCGCTGCAACGTGGGCTTCCGTACGCGCGCATACTTGAACGGAAATATGGATTCGGAAACGTCAAAGTAGTGCCCTCGCCGGCCGGCGACATCAGCGCGTTCCTGAACGACAAGAAATTCGCCCAGCAGTGCTTCATCATGTCCGAACCTTTGACCGCGAAACATCAAGGCGCCGACGTGAAGGTGTTTCCGGTGGCCGATACCGGCTACAATCCGTATACAACCGTGCTTGCCGTCAGCGGCGAGAACCTGCGTAAGAATCCCGACGCGGCGAAACGGATGACCGCCGCTGTGCGCCATGGCTGGCGCTTGTATCTGGACGATCCCAAACCCACCAATCTGACCATGCACACTCTCAATCCGTCCATGAGCGATGCCGCCTTCGCGGAAGTGGCGGAGGCACAGAAGCCATTCATCGAAACGACGGAGACAAGCACGCAAGGCCTGGGCGCCATGAGCCGTTCGCGCTGGGAGACGCTCATCGCGCAACTCAAAGAACTGGGCGACATCAAAAATTCACCCGCCCCGGAAGATTGCTTCCGCAATCTGTAAGAGCGCATCTCATGTTCACAACGCCCTTACGCGATGGGTTTGAACTGAAGCTTCTCGAAGAGCGCCACGCACCCACGGCGTTCGCCGCGGTGGCGCGCGAGCGTGATCGTCTTCGTGAATGGCTGGCGTGGGTGGATGCGACGCACACCGAGGACGACACTCTTGCTTTTATTCGCGGCGCGCTGGAACAGTTCTCCTCGAGCAACGGTTTCGCAGCCGGCATCTGGAGCGGATCGCGGCTGGCGGGAACCATCGGGTTGCATAAGATCGATTGGCTCAACCGGCGCGTTGAGATCGGCTACTGGCTGGCGCGTGAATTCGAGGGCAGGGGCGTGATGACGGACGCCTGCCGCGCCGTGACAACGCACTGCTTCCGGGAACTGGGCCTGCATCGCGTGGAGATCCGGTGCGCCGCTGGAAATACGAGAAGCGCAGGCGTTCCAAAGCGTTTGGGATTTGTGCTGGAGGCCACGCTCCGGGAGGCGAACCTTGTCAACGGCATGTATCACGACCTGCTGATATTCGCGATGTTGCAGGGGAATTGGCCACGGTGAAACTGATCTCTTCGAAAGAAATCACGCGCAACCGCATCTTCACCGTCACCGAGGATCACGCCATTGATCCTGACGGTTTCGAGATCCGGCGCGCCATCGTACAGCATCGCGGCTCGGCGGTAATGATGCCGGTGGACGAAAAGGGCCGCGTGTTGCTGATTCGCCAGTACCGCCTGCCTGCCCGGCAGTACTTGTGGGAGCTTCCCGCGGGCACCGTGGACCCCGGCGAGAAACCGCTGCAAACAGCCAAGCGCGAGCTGGTGGAAGAAACCGGGTATCGCGCGAAAAAATGGACCAAGCTCGCCGAGTTTTATCCGAGTCCCGGTTTTCTCAATGAGAAAATGACCATCTACCTGGCGGTGGAGTTGACGGCGGGAACGGCCGCGCCCATGGACGACGAACGCATTGAGACTCGCTGGTTCACGGGCAAGGAAATCGATGCGATGATTCTGTCCGGGACAATTCTGGACGCGAAGACGAACATCGGATTCTTGAGGTGGAAGCGTTACGCGGCGCGCCGTCAACGTTCCCGCAAGTAGGCGAACATCCGCTCCAACGCTTGTCCGCGATGGCTCACCCGCATCTTCTGTTCGAGCGTTGCTTCGCCGAACGTAGAACTGAACGGCTCGTGGAAGAACAGCGGATCGTAGCCGAAGCCGGCGCCGCCTCGCGCCTCGTCGATAATGCGGCCTTCCACGGAGCCGCGAAACGTCTGGATGAGCCTGCCGGCTTTGACCAGCGCGATTACACACACGAATCGCGCGGTGCGGTTCTCCTCGCCGCGCAGTCGCTCCAACAAGAGTGCGTTGTTTTGGGCATCGGTGGCATGTTCGCCGGCATAGCGCGCTGAAATCACGCCGGGCGCGCCGCCCAACGCGTCTACTTCCAAGCCGGAGTCATCGGCGAAAAGGTACTCATCGGTGTGCGCGCCGTACGCCAGCGCTTTCTCGATCGCGTTGGCCTCAAACGTGTCGCCGGTTTCATCGGGCGCCGGCATGGTGACCGGCAAAGGGCGCACGTCGAAATCCGGTGCGGCCGCTTGAAATTCCTTGAGCTTGCCTTTATTGGATGTGGCGCAGTAGACCGTCATTCGCTTTCGAGCGCCCTCTGTACAGCGACCAGCTCGGAGATACCGTGGCGCGCCAACACGAGGAGTCCAGCCATTTGTTCGTCGTCGAAAGCCACTTTCTCCGCCGTCGCCTGCAGTTCGACGAAGCGGCCGGAGCCCGTCATCACCACGTTCATATCCACGTCGGCCTGCGAGTCTTCCTGGTAGCAGAGATCCAACATTGGTACGCCGCCGACAATCCCGACACTGGTTGCGGCTACGCAGTCGCGGATCGGCGACCGTTTGAGCGCGCCGAACGCCACCAGTTGCCGGACGGCTTGGGCCAGCGCGATATAGGCGCCGGTAATCGCGGCGGTGCGAGTTCCGCCGTCGGCCTGCAATACGTCGCAATCGAGGAAGATACTACGCTCGCCGAGCGCGCCCAGATCGATGATCGACCGCAGGGATCGTCCAATAAGGCGCTGGATTTCCATGGTGCGCCCCGAAGCGTGGCCTTTGGTGACTTCGCGCGGCGTGCGCGTCGCGGTTGCGCGCGGCAGCATGGAATATTCCGCTGTCACCCATCCCGTGCCGCTGCCGCGCAGAAAGGACGGCACCGATTCTTCCACCGACGCCGTGCACAGCACGCGCGTGTTCCCCACCTCAATGAGCGCGGAGCCTTCCGCCGTGACCAAATATCCCGTGGTTACCTTCACTGGCCGCAATTGGGCCGGTTGCCGTTGATCGAATCTCATCTAACTCCCACTCTTCAAAATCAGGTAAAACAGAAAAGAAATCAGAGCAATTCCGGAAAGGACCAGGATGAGGCATGGGATGGCGCTCTTGTTGGAGCGCTCCGGGCTGGCCTTGCGCGATCCCGCCGGTTTGAACTTAGCCATGTGCGTACGTCCGAAGTCCGCCGGCCGAGCCGCCATGCGTCAGCATGCGGTCGCCGCCTCTTGATCGCCTACCGGACTGCCACCGCATGGTGACGCATGGCGGCTCGGAAGCCTGGCGTCCCTGAGGTGCAGTGGTATTGCAAATTTCGAACATCATTCAGGTGTAGCACAATATAGACATGAGCCAGCGCGCGGGCGACCACACCGCGAAGGGCGCCACCAGCCAGGCGGGCGGGGAGGCTGCCAACCCCGGAGCGCTCGATCCAGTTTCCGCGCTGGTCCCGCGCGTGGTCAGCCGCTTCTTTGAATTCGCACTGTTAGGGATGCTCGCTTCGGGATTCGCCGCCGTGGCTTCCTCCGGCGCGCTCGACTGGGCGTCCGCCGCACTCACCGCTCTTGCGCTGGGTGTGCGCGCACTGATGATCGCGGGTGCCGTCGAATTACGAATTCCTGCGCGAGTGGTGGCGGCGCTGGCGCTCGCGTACCTGGGCTTCTTCCCGCTGGATTACTATTACGTCTCAAGGACATTCCTGGAAGCCACCGTACACATGGTGTTCTTTCTGGCAGTGCTGAAGCTGCTCACCGCCAAAACGGCGCGCGACTACGGCTATCTGAAGGTCATTGGTGGACTGGAACTGGTGGCGGCCGCCATCCTGTCCAGCGGTCCGGCGTTTCTCGCATGTCTTGCACTGTTTGTCCTGTTCGCGATCGCCACATTCGCCGCAGGCGAGGTCCGGAGGGCCGCCGGCGGGCGCGTCGTGGTGGCGCGCGACGGGCTGAAGGCCTTTCCCAGGCGGTTGGGACTCCTTACCGCATCGCTGTTCGCGGGCATTCTGGTGATGACCGCGGCGCTCTTCTTCGTGCTGCCCCGCACCGCGCGCGCCGCGTTTGGCCGATTCGCGCCGCAGACTTTCCATTTAGCGGGCTTTTCCAACTCAGTCACACTCGGCGAAATCGGCGAAATAAAACAGAGCAGTATTGCCGTGATGCGCGCGCGCTCCTACCAGAATGAGGGCTTCCTCAATGTGAAGTGGCGCGGCGCGGCGCTTTCGCAATTCGACGGGCACCGCTGGTTTAATCTACCGAACGAAGAAATCCGGGTGGAAAGCGAAGGTGGTGTCATCGCCATCCAGACTGCGGTGCAGGGCCGCCGGCAAGGGCGCAAGTTGATCTATCAGGTGCATCTGGAGCCGCTGGTCTCCGACACGCTGTTTTTCGCCGGTAATCCCGAAACCATCAGCATTCAGGTTCCTTTCCTGCGCTACTCGCGCGCGGGCACGTTCCACGTTTCGCCCCGCTTCGGCATGCGCGGATTGAACTACAGCGTGTACGGGTTCCTGCCGGACGAATGGGCGGAAGTGCGGTTCACATCGTCACCGCTACCGCAGGCGCTGCGCCAGGAATTATTGACGCTGCCTCCGCTCGACCCGCGTATCGCGGAGCTCACGCGCGGCATGGTCGCCGGAGCGGATTCGGAAGTCCAGCGCGCCCGCGCCATTGAAAACCGCTTGCGGCACGATTACGGCTACACGCTGCAACTGCTGAAGGCGCCGGTGGCCGATCCGTTGGCGCACTTCCTGTTCGAGCGCAAGAAGGGGCACTGCGAATATTTCGCCTCGGCCATGGCGGTGATGCTGCGAACGCAAGGCATTCCGGCGCGCGTGATCACCGGCTTCCAGAGCGGTACGTATAATCCGATGACCGGCTGGCAACTGGTTCGCGCCTCCGATGCGCACAGTTGGGTGGAAGCGTGGCTCGAAGGGCGCGGCTGGACCACCTTCGACCCCACGCCGCCCGATCCTTCCGCGGGGCAGCCCGGATTCCTTTCGCAGTTGAGTTTACTCTCCGACGCCGCGCAGCAGTTCTGGCAGGACTGGGTGATGAGTTACGATCTGGACCACCAGGCGGCGCTCGCGTCGCGCATGCGTGAATTGCGATGGCCCAACTGGCAGGATGTGTCCGGGAGTGTCACTGCTGCATTTTCGCGAGCGTGGCGTTGGATCCCATGGGTGGC
>CAMAUG010000213.1 GCA_945861255.1 Candidatus Sulfopaludibacter sp. SbA3 | reverse complement strand
GATTGCTCTCGAGTGGCGCATCCGTCCAGGCGGGATGCAGTGCCTTCAATTCGGCGGCGCGATCCTTGAGGGCAGTGATCATTGCCGGATTTACCGCGAAAATGGTGTCGCCTTCCCGCGCCAGTTCGACGGCCCGCATGGTTTCCGAGCGGCGCGCCCATTCGCGCCGGTCCAGAAAAGGAAGACGGATCGCGACCGGGCCGGCGTCGTCCTTGGCCAGCTCCATCACGCGCGAGCGGACCGCGCGGTCCAACTCGTTCCCGTCCATAGGCGTGCCGGCATCGCAGCCGGTCTCGCGCAGCCAGTACAACTGAAATCGTTTGTGCATAACATTCCTGCCTCTTTGTGCGTAACATTCCCGCCTCAAGGATACGCCCTCGCCGCAAGAAACAATCCCAGCGACGCCGCTAAAGCATGGCTAGACCATGGGATATCGCTTTTCTAATACGTGTGACTCTGCTACGCTCATAGTCAGCGATGGCAGGCACAGGGATTCAAAACTCGTTGAAGGAAAGAGGCATCCGGCTCACCCGCCAGCGCCGCATCCTGCTCGACTTGCTGGACCGTTCCGGCCGCCATCTGGACGCGGACAGCCTGTTTCAGCTTGCCAAAGAAAAAGACCCCAAGCTGAACCGCGTCACGGTCTACCGTACGCTCACGCTGCTGAAGAAGGGCGGCCTGGTGGACGAGCTCGACCTGCTGCATTTCAAGGGCGATCAGCACTACTACGAATCGAAACTCAAGCAGGAGCACGCCCACGTCATCTGCCTGCGCTGCGGGAAGGTGGAGGAGTTTTTTGGAGATTCGTTGCAGCGTCTCCGTAAGCAGGTCGAATCGAGTCTCGGATTCAGTATCGTCACCGCCCGCACCGAACTCGGCGGCCACTGTCCGGATTGCCAAAGTGTCCTCGCTCAGGAGGCGGCGGAAAAAAACGCCGCGGAAGCTAAGGCGTAAATGCCGGAGCCGGCGGACAAGTTGTCCGGCGCACGCTCGCGCGGCGAAAGTGCCGCTCATCATCTCCCCTCCAGCCAAGGCCCCTCCAGCCAAGCCCCTGCCGGCCAGTTCCCTGCAGCCGACGCGCGTCCCAGCGGGCACAATGTTGTTGCCCCCGCTGCCGCACGCCCGGCGGCTGAACTGATCGTCCTGGCGCCCAACGGTCAGCGTACCCGCGTCGCACTGAATTCTTTCCCGTTCCTCATTGGGCGCCAAGCCGGCAACAACCTGGTGCTGCGCGACAATCGAGCGTCGCGGCAGCATACGCGCATTCTGTGGGAAGACGGCCAATACGTAATCGAAGACCTCAACAGCCGCCACGGCACCTGGGTGAATGGCGAGCGCATCGCCCGGTACGTGCTCCGCAATTCCGACCGTATCGAATTCGGTGTCCGCGAATGCTACCAGATCACCTTCGCGCTCGAACAAGGCGGTCTTCACCACATCCTGAACCAGTTCGGCGCGCCGCCCACGGGGGAAGGAACGGATGCGGCGGCGGGCGATCTGTTCAAGCTGCGAGCGCTGGTGGAAGTGGCGCGCGCGCTGCAGAGTTCGCTTTCCACCAAAGAAGTTCTGACCGCCGTGGTGGATGCGGCTCTCTCCGTCACCGGTTGCGAGCGGGGCTTTCTGCTGCTGCGCAAGGATGGCGAGCTGGATGTCTCCGTGGCGCGCGACAACCTCCGCAGGCCGCTCGACGCAAGCGAGCTGCGCGTGCCCACCTCGCTGATTCGCCGCGCCCTGGCGTCGCGCAAGGATTTGTTGTCCATGTCCTTCGACCCCTACGGCGAAGCGGGCCTCCGGCCGGAAATGACCGTCGCGCAATTGGAGCTGCGCAGCGTTGTCTGCCTGCCATTGATTCAAGTACGCGGTGGCGCGGCCGAAGAGACTGGTATGGCCTCGGCCCTTGAGAATTCAGTGGGCCTCATTTACATGGATTCGCGCAAGGCCCCGGCGGATTTGTCCGCCGGCAACCGCGAACTGCTGCAAACGCTGGCGATCGAAGCCTCCACTATTCTGGAGAACGCACGCCTCATTGAGCAGGAGCGCGTCAAGATCCGACTGGAAGACGAACTCAGAATCGCGCGAGAGATCCAGCGCGGTTTGCAGCCCGCTTCGCTGCCCACCACCGGATGGCTGCGCGCCGCCGGTTCCAGCATGTCTTCCACGCAGGTGGGCGGCGATTATTACGACGTTCACGCTGTTTCCCCGGATTCGTTCGCTGCCGTCGTCGCCGACGTGTCCGGTAAAGGCGTCAGTTCCGCGCTCCTGGCCAGTCTGCTGCAGGGCACCTTCCTGATGGCGTCCAACCAGGTGGCCCACATGGGTCCGCGTATGGAGCGCCTGAATGAATTCCTGCTGGAGCGCACGCGTGGGGAAAAATACGCGACCATTTTTTACTGCATTCTTGCCGCGGACGGAACCATGCATTACGCCAACGCCGGCCATTGCGCGCCGTTCCTGGTGAGCCTCGACGGCCGTCTGCGGACAATCCAAACGACGGCGATGCCGGTGGGGATGATGGAAGGCGTGTCTTTCGATGTGGCCCGGGTGCAGCTCACCGCCGGGGACAAAGTCGTGATTTATAGCGATGGTTTGACCGAGGCCGAGGGCGCCGACGGCTCTTTTTTCGACACCACCCGCTTGCGCGACTGCCTGCGCAAGGCCGCCCCGCTTGACGCAGCCGGTGTCCACGCCGCGCTGCTGGAGGCGGTTGACGAATTCACCGAAGGCGGCGCCCTCCGCGACGACATCACGATCCTGGTCCTGGAATACGCCAGGCCCGAATAGATAGAGCCGGGCGCTAGTGCGTCATCGAATACACGATGTAGTTGATGCCGAACCGGTAGGCGAGCGCGGTCATGGGTTCTGGATAAATAGGCCAATCGGCGTGTTCCCACGCGTCACCCACGTCCATGTTGAAGTTGGCCGCGACGATCACGCGATTGCGTCCGTCGTACATGGCCCGCCAGGTGGGTGTGGTGCCGGGAGGTTGCATGATCTGGGCCTGGCCTCCGCGGTTCCACAGGTGGCGCAGGCCCGGAATAAACGTGCGCTGCCGAATGTCGACGTCGTAGAGCACGTGCATGATGGGCTCTTCGGAGTTCACATCGAGAATCGGGCGCGCCGGCAGAACGCGGGCCATAGTTTCCTGAAAGATCCGCCATTGCTCGCCTTCCCAGAAGTCGTCGGTCATCAGAAAGCCGCCGCGCAGCAGGTATTCGCGGAGCCGCTCCACTTCCGCGTCGCTCAAGTTCCACCAGCCGGTCTGGGTGGCGTAGATCCACGGGTAATCGAACAAGCGCTCGTCGGTAAGCGGAAGATGCCGCGGTTCGCCCATGTTGATGCGCGTCAGACGGCGGATGCCCATGGAAACATGGTCGTCCGCTTCGGGCCAATCCACCATCCACCAGCCGCGGCCGATGCCGGAGCGGGAGCCGAAACCGAATCCGCGTTGCGCGCCGAACAAGTCGCGGTATTCGACGCGGATGAAATGGAATTCGCCTTCCAGGCCTCCCAGTTCGCCGCCGCTGGAGATGCCGGTGCTGTTGGAATACCCGCGGCCTCGGAATTGACCAAACAACAGCGCGCACGCGATGGGCAACAGAACCGCGAGAGCAATGAGACGCTTATGTAATCCTGAGCGTCCCTGGTGATTCATTCCAGGCGCCTCACTACTTCGAGCGTCACCCGGCCCACCATCTCCAGGCTTTGCGCGCTTACTTTATCCATGGTGTCGGCGGCGGTGTGCCACGGCGGATAGTCGAAATCGATCACGTCAATGGCCGCCACGCCCAGCTTCACGAACGGCATGTGATCGTCCTCAA
Organism: Candidatus Sulfopaludibacter sp. SbA3; assembly: GCA_945861255.1. Lineage (GTDB taxonomy): Bacteria > Acidobacteriota > Terriglobia > Bryobacterales > Bryobacteraceae > Palsa-187. The sequence goes on along the minus strand of CAMAUG010000213.1, from coordinate 3,018 downwards.
TGGTGATGGTGTCGTCGGCCGGAAAATACGCCTGGTAGCCCAGATCCGCCGCCGTGTTCCAGAAGAGGCGTCGCAGGGCGGGGTTGCCGTTCATCTCCCGCTTGATATTCAGATGCGCGTCGCCGACCATGTCGAGGTTGATCAACGCCTTCAATCGGCCCAGCGTTCCATCGGCGCGCCACTTGGCCGCCACGTGTTTGCTGCCGTAAACGCTGTCGGTATCGCTCCATTCGCCGAACGCTTCCTCGCCGTCGAAAAAAACAATGTAGACATCGTCCACTCGAGGCCTGCCCGACAGGGCGCGCGCCAGCTCCAGCAGCGCTCCCGTGGATGAGCCGCCATCGCTCGCGCCCACGAACTTGAAGCCGGGGAAAACCTTGGTGTCGTAATGCCCGGTCAGCGCGATGGCCTTGCCGCTTTTGCCGGGAAACTTCGCGATGATGTTCTTCATCGCCACCGGGCCGCGCGGCGTGGACGCGGTGAACGGATCTTCCATAATCTCGCAGCCACACAACTTAAGTTGGCTCTTGATATAGGCTTGCAACGCCCGGTTCGCCTCACTACCGGCCGGCCGAGGGCCGAACGCCACGGCCCGGCGCGTGAATTCAAGCGCGGACGATCCAGAAAAGTCGGCGGCCGATGCGGTGCAGAGGGCGGTGAATAGGAGGATGGCGATGCGCGGCATAACCACTTTTACGATACGACGTTTTTGGCCTCTTGGGGCCGGTTAGTACCACTGAGTTTCACCGTGCGATTAACGCGGGATGTTGAACTGCTTCGGGATCATGCCGGGACCGGGCGCGCCCGCAGAGGCTCGCCGGTGGGTTTCCGGTGGCGGCCGACGGGCTCGCGGGCGTGGGAAACCCCTCCGGAAAGCAGGCGCCGCCGGGTTAAGGATGGGTGTAGAATCATGATAGGAAAGAAAAAGGGTAATTCGGACGGGCGAGTCAGTCTTCCATGCAGACCGCCGAAAATCTCAGAGGTGTGCGATGAATGTCAGAAATCATTTAGCGTCTCAAGTACCCGCGCGCCGGGTGATATGGCCCGTTGCCGCCCTGGCCGTGCTGCTTGCGCCGCTCGCTCCCCGGGCGCAGCAAGTCGCATCTTCCGGCGAGGTCACTTTCACAAAGGATATCGCTCCGGTTCTGCAGCGCAGTTGCCAGTCCTGTCATCATGCGAACAGCGTCGCTCCCATGTCGCTGGTCACGTATGAAGAGGTCAGGCCATGGGCTCGCGCGATCAAGGCGCGGGTCGCCGTCGGCCCTCACGGTGGCGTCATGCCGCCGTTCTTCCTCGAAAAAGACATCGGCATTCAGAAATTCAAGAACGACCCTTCCTTAAGTGATGAGGAGATCGCCAGGGTAGTGAAGTGGGTGAACGACGGTGGGCCGCGCGGCAATCCCGCCGACATGCCGAAGCCGTTGAACTTCGATGAGTCCGACAAGTGGACGATCGGCGAGCCGGACCTTATCGTGCAGTCGAAAGAAATTACAGTTCCCGCCACCGGACCCGACCGCTGGGGAGATGTGGGGCAAGTTCCAACCGGCCTCACTGAAGACCGATACGTATCGGCTCTTGAGGTAAGAGAGATCAACGACGTTCCCAAAGCCGGCCCCACCAAGACGGTGGGCGGCCGATTCGTGTTCCATCACATGACGTATTCGAGCACCGTGCCCGGCCCCGATTCCGGCGGCGAGGGAAACGCCACCACCTGGCCGATTCACGAAGTCGGGCGCAATCCGGACATTTTTCCGCCGGAAGCAGGCAGGCTGCTGGCCGCGAACTCGGTGCTGTCGCTGAGCGCGAGCCACGTCCACTCCAATGGCCGCGAGACCAAGGCGCATCTTGAGTTCGCGTTCAAATTTTTTCCGAAGGGATACAAGCCTCTCTACCGCAAATCCAGCATGACTCTGGGCAACGGCGTCGATGTCGACGTGAAACCGAACCAGGCCAAGCAGGAACTTCACGCGTACGCCACGTTGACCGAGCACACCAAGATCATCGCGTTCGAACCGCACCTGCATGCACCCGGCGTTCGCATGTGCTTGGAAGCGATCTGGGGGCACAACGTGCAGACGCTGAATTGCGTCGGTTACGACCACAATTGGGTAAAGCAATACGTCTATGCGGACGATGCGGCGCCGTTGCTGCCGAAAGGCACCATCGTTCACCTGATCGGTTTCCTTGACACCACGCCCGCGAACAAGAATCCTGCCGATTCGCGAAACTGGGCGGGAGGCGGCCGCCGCTCCGTCGCCAACATGTTCATCGACCTTGGCTATTCCGTCTCGCTCACCGAAGAGCAGTTCCAGGCCGAAATGGCCAAGAGGCGCGCGAAGATGAAGGATCGGAACGAATACGATATCGGCTGCCCGCTCTGCTGGGCACCGCCGGTGCAACCGCAAGCCGTGAGCTCTGGCGGATAGGGAAGCTGATGGTTCGAAAAGGCATTCTCCCAACGGCGGGGCGAACTGCGCTCACCCTGCTGAGCGGTCTCCTCATACTGCAACTTGCAGCCACTCAATCGGCCGCCGCCCAAGCGAGATTCACGTATTCAAAAGGGCAGAGTGTGTCGCCCGCCTACGATGGATGGATGCCGAACCAGGATGGCTCCTTCACGTTGTACTTCGGCTACATGAACTCGAACTGGCAGGAACAGTTCGACGTGCCGATTGGTCCGGACAACAACATCGAACCGGGAGGCCCGGATCAGGGGCAGCCAACGCATTTTTATCCGCGCCGAAGCCCCTTCCTGTTCACGCTTCGCGTGCCCAAGGAATTCGGCAACACCGAACTGATCTGGACTCTTACGACCAACGGCAGGACACAAAAGACATGGGCGTCGCTCAAGACCGATTACCAGATCGACGCACAAGTGATTTCCACCGAGATCGGCGGCGATTTCGGCAGCCTGCGCGACGAGCTCCGGACCAACATCCCGCCGGAACTTGAGATCAAGGGCGAGTCACGGGCGACGGTCAAGGTGGGAATACCGTTTACGCTGGTGGCGCTCGCCGG